>JARLIW010000081.1 GCA_031291515.1 Beijerinckiaceae bacterium
GAGGACGTCATCACCATTACCGGCACGGTGCCGCGCGCCGAAGACGTGGCCGACGAGCTCAAGCGAGCCTCGATCCGCCGGGCGCTCGCCTATATGGGGCTGCAAGGCGGCGAGAAAATCACCGATGTCGCGATCGACCGCGTCTTCATCGGCTCCTGCACCAATAGCCGCATCGAGGATCTGCGCGCCGCCGCGAAGATCGTGGCGGGGCGCAAGGTTGCCGCGCGGGTCAATGCCATGGTCGTGCCGGGCTCCGGCCTGGTCAAAGCCCAGGCCGAGGCCGAGGGCTTGGACGCGATCTTCATCGCCGCCGGGTTCGAATGGCGCGAGCCCGGGTGCTCGATGTGCCTCGCGATGAACCCCGACAAACTGTTGCCTGGGGAACGCTGCGCCTCGACGTCGAATCGCAATTTCGAGGGACGGCAGGGGAACAAGGGCCGCACCCATCTGCTCTCGCCCGCGATGGCCGCGGCCGCCGCGATCGCCGGCCATTTCGTCGATATCCGGACGTGGGGTTAGAGGTCGGGGCCGAGCGGATTTAGCGCGACGGCGCCGGCATTTTTCCGGGGATAGGCTGTAGACCTCCGGCGGTCTGTTGTGCCATGTAGGTGTCGCGCGGGCGTGGTGGAACTGGTAGACGCGCCGGATTCAAAATCCGGTTCCGCAAGGAGTGTCGGTTCGATTCCGACCGCCCGCACCACTTTCTGAGCTTCGATCCGTCGTCGACGCCATTGCGACGATCCCGGCCGGATGCCGAATCCCCGCCCAGCTAAAATCCGCCGCGATGCGTTGTCCTAGGGCCGAACGGATAACGAACTTATGAAGCGAATTGGCTTGGCCGTGCCTCGAATTGATGCAAATATTATGTGCGATTGGCTGGCGTGGTCTCCCAACGAGCAAGCATGGCGCATGCTGCGGAAGGGTTGCGGACTTTTTCGATCGAAGACGGCTCCGGCTCTTCGCAAGCGGGCGATTTTTTGTCGCTTTGTGCTCCCACCAAGGCGGAAAGATTTAACCGCCCGATATTGAGCTGCGTTCTCTAGGGTTCCATCCACAAATGGAGTCGTCATGCAAAAGCTGCTTCGGACTTGTCTTTTAATACTCGCTTTCGGAAGCGCGGCAATGTTCGCGGGGGGTTCGGCGCAAGCTACCCCTCTCGCGAGATTGCCCGCTGTTGAGACTGTCGGCGTTCAGCCCGTCTGGTATTATCACAGATGGTACCATCGCCACTATTATTGGCACCATCGGTACTGGCACCGCTGGCACCACTGGTAAGATTTCAATGCAGGGGCCATTCCGACCCGGACTGGCCCCTTAATCATTTGCGCAAACCTTCATTATCTCTGTCCGACATGTGGCCCGTTGCTTGATCCGGGTCGACAATCGCGCCAGGCGGCGAGCATTTATTTTCAATAATAACCGGGTGTTCGACGTTTTTGAGAAAAATGACCTCTGGCGGCATATCCTTGAAAACGTTTTGCGTGACGCGAAGGTCGCGAATTGAATGAGCGGAGAGCGCCGGCCCGTGACACTGGTCGAAGGTGCAATGGCTGATCGAGACCGTCCCGGTGGGACTCGGGTCCAACACCTCGACTTCGGCCCCGTCACGCGCGGCATAGGACTCGATTTGAATGGCCGCGGCCCGCCGGCCCTGGCGTGACGTGCCGGAAAAGGTGCAGCGGTCGATCGTCACGGCATCAATCGGGCCGCCTTCCAACCACCAGGAGCTTTGCGACAGCAGAATCGCCGATTCGAACTGGTTGGCAAAGGAACAATCCGCGATTGTCGCGTGATCATGGGCCAGCACGCCGCGCGCGCGATTTCCCGGAAAGCGGCAGCCGCGGACTTCGAGCCGGTGCTGGTTGGCGGTCGCATCCATCACGAGATCGCCCGGCGCGAGTTCGCGCGGACAAGTCCCCTCGAGACGGACGGTTTCGATTTGCCCCGGCTCGCTTGCCCGCACCCGCCCTTGCCCCAAAACGCGATAATTGCGGCCGGACAGGAAGACGAGCTCATGGCCCGGCGGGACCGCGTCCGCCGTCGGAATCCACCAGTGATTTCGCGTCGACACCGCGAGCGTCCGCGGATCGACGACTTGATCGACCCGCAGATAGGGCGTCAGGACGTTGACGCAATCGTCGCCCATGCCGCGCATAAAACAATCCTCGATCAGGATTTTGCCGCGACAGCTCGACAAATGGATCCCATCCGCGCATGTCGACATCAGGCGGCCGGAACCAGGCGTGGGCTCGAGCCGCAAGCGCGTGATGGCGACCCCGTTACATCGGGCGCCAATCACCGCCATCCCCGGCGCCGCGTGAATCGCGAGGTCCTGAAGCACGGCATTGTCGCAGCGGTCGAGAGAAATCGCGTTCACGCCATAGGTCTGGTGGCGCATCACCACCGTGTCTCCGGTCTTGAACCCGAGCGGCTGCGAAAGCACGAGCCGGAGGCGTTGCGGTCCGGCCAATTGGACGTGCTCGACGGCATTGTAGCTGTCGATCCCGCCCAGGCTCATCAGCCCGCTCGCGCGATCGTAGGTGGCCAAGGTCTCGATGCTCTCCCGGCCTGTCACGGGAAATCCAGCATCGACGCGAATCTCGACTGTTCGCTGGTCCGCGGCAATGGAAACGACATCCCCTTGCGAAAAAGGCGGCCGCTCCCAGTCGATCGTTCCGCCGCGCAAACGGAAGTTCCGGCAGTTCACCACCGAGATCGGCGCGATCCGTTCGTTGAACTGAAGCACCGCGCCAGTCGCGTCGATCGACAAGTCTTCGATGTCGTCGAATGCAAGCGCCGCTTGGCCGCTGTCCCGAAACCGATAGAGCCCGGCGGGAATGCGGAGCGAGGCGCCGCCCTTGCGGGGCAACCGGCTGATCGCTTCCCGCAGCTTGACGGCAGCCTCGAACGGGCTCGACTCGGCCGCCCCGGCGCGCCTTGCTAGGGATGTCGAGCCCAACAGAGCGGCCCCAATAACCATCCCACGCCGGGTCAGCATAAGCGGGCTCCAATTTCGTCGCTCGACGAGACGCGATCGCCGGGTCGCCGTTCGAAGCCGGCGGATGGGCGGCTAAGCCGACGCCGCGTTGGTCGTCGCTGTCACCATTTTACGGTGGTCGCGATCGCGGCGGCGGAGCCGGCATTTCCGGCGGCCGTGCTGAAGATTTGCATGACCTTGTAGACGTCGGTGAGCGGCGCGTTGGAGACGTAGAGGACGTCGCGGCTCATGATGTGGAATTTCTGCTCGACGAACAGGCTGTTGGGGTCGCGCAAATTGAGACGGTAGACGACCGGCACGGGTTGTCCGTGCCCCACGAGCGGGCTCGCCGGATCGAATTGGCGCGCGATGCTGTCGGGCTCGTAGCGGAAGATGAACACGCCTTGCGGGTCCGACCGCTCGTCGAGCAGGCCGCCC
>JARLIW010000305.1 GCA_031291515.1 Beijerinckiaceae bacterium
CCACCTTCACGGCTTCATCGACGGAACCATCTAGATGCCCGGCGTCCAGCTTGGAACGAAGGACATCGAGCTGATTGTCCACGCCATTGACCAGAGGCAAATGAACGCTGTTGATCTTGTCGGTTTCCTCCACCGTCTCGGCGGAAACCGCGAGGAGTGTGTCGGCCCAAACGAGTTCAATTGCCGACCGCAACTTCGTAACCGGACCGACATCGTCCTGGCCCGACACCGTTTTGGCCTTGGTCACGGAGTCGATAAGCTTGGAAACAGCCTCGACCGCGGCGGCATGGACTTGCAAGCCTTTTTCCACGATAAGGACATGTGCTTTGCGCTGCGAATTGATCACCGAGTATCCGAGCACTTTCTTTTGAATGGCCCAGTTGCTTTCCACGGCGCTTTGAAGCTTCTCGAAATAGACTTTGGTGGCGGGCACCACCGCTTCCTTGGCCTCCGCGATCAAATCGAGCGTCATTTTATACTCGTCGTTCGCGGTTTGGACATAGCGACGAGCCTCATCATCACTCGTGGCAAGGATGGCATTTTTCTCATCCCGGATAGATTGCAGCACAGCCGTTTCGGCGCGCTGCGCAAACTGAAGCGCCCCCACCCGCTTGATCGTAATTCGATCCACGGTCTCATTCATGGTCGCGAGTTTTAAATAGGCGACCCCGCCGACGGCGGCCGTCAAGACCACCACCAATCCGAACGCGCCCGCAAGTTTCATCTTGATGGAAAGTCTCATTTTCGCCTCCGCGCTCGAATGTCAAAGCAGGAATAGCGGCACCATTGCCGCCATCCCTTTACTCATCTAACCGTTAGGACCGACGGAATTCCGCATCTAAAGTGTCGGCCCCGTCATCCAGAGAGAGAGAAAAGCCACCGTTACTGGCGCGTTTCCGCGACAAAGCCGTGGCAGGCGCTTTCTTGTCGGGCGAGGCGGGAGCGCCCCGGCGCATTGCATTCGCCGTGGCACGAAGTTTCGCGACACTGCCGGCCACGGGAACCCTCTGTTCGGTCGAGCGCGCACTTTCCGAATCGGTTCGGAAATAGGCAATGGTGCTTTGAAGTTGGTCGGCCTGAGTGGTCAGCTCTTCCGAGGTCGCGGACACCTGCTCCGATGCGCTCGCGTTCTGCTGCGTCACTTTATCCAGCTGCTGGATCGCCTGGTTAATCTGAGAAGACCCGATATCCTGTTCACGGCAAGCCGCGGTAATCTCTTCGACCAATTCCGCCGTCCGTTTTATGTCGGGAACGAGCCGGGCTAGCATGCCGCCGGCCTCTTGCGCCGACTTCACCGTATCAATCGACAACGCGCCGATCTCCTGCGCAGCCGTTTGGCTTCGCTCCGCAAGCTTGCGGACCTCCGACGCGACAACCGCGAATCCGCGGCCATGTTCCCCGGCACGCGCAGCTTCGACCGCCGCGTTCAGGGCCAGAAGATCGGTTTGGCGCGCAATCTCCTGGACGATGGTGATCTTCTGCGCGATGGTCTCCATGGCGTGGACCGCGCGCAACACAGCCGTACCGCTGGCCTCGGCGTCGAGCGACGACTGCCTGGCAATTTTCTCGGTTTGACTCGCGTTGTCGGCGTTCTGTTTCACGTTCGAGGCCATCTCCTCCATGGCGGACGAAGCCTCTTCGGCGGCGGAAGCCTGCTCGGTCGCGCCCTGCGAGAGCTGCTCGGCGCTCGCCGCGAGCTCTTGGCTCGCCGCCGCGACATTTGAAGAGGCGCTCAGCGCATCGCTCACGATCTGCCGCAGCTTCGCCAACATCCGCTCCAGCGCGACGCCAAGCGTATCGTGCTCCGACAGAGGTTTGGCCTGAACCGTGAGATCACCGTCAGCGATGGCATCCGCCACGGCGGCCGTCGACCGTAAATTCGTGGTCATGGTCTTCAAGGCGTCGCTGACGCTTTCCGACAGGCCGCCGTACTTTTTGTCGACACTGTGAGTCAGATTTCCGGTAGAGACGGCGGTCACGACCGCGGACACATCCCGGAAAGCACTTTCGACCGCGAGAACGCTGCCCTGCATCCTTCCGATTTCGTCGCGACGATCCGTCGCGAAGGGGGTCGCCAACGCTCCCAGACTCATGACCACCGTCTTGATCGGCTGCGCGATCGTTTTGGTCAGGAGATAGGCAATCGTGACGGCCAAAAATGCGTTGACGACGAGGCCGATGAGAATAAAATTTGTGGTCGTGTCGAAAGCGGCTTGCTGCGAGTCCGAGCGGGTTGCTTGTAGTGTGCGCTCGGTCCCAACGAGCGCGCTGACCTGGCCGCGTACGCCGGCCATAGCTGTCTTGCCACGCCCGCTTGTTTCGATCGCTCGCGCGTCCGCCCGTGTTTGCGGGTTGACCATGAGCTTGAGCTCTTCCGCCGCGATATCATGTTGCCATATACTCGCAAAACGTTCGATCTCGGCCGCGCGGGACTGCTGAGCAGGGTTGTTGGACGTGAGCTCTTTCAGCTTTGCAATCGCCGTCTCAAACGCTTTGGCGCCATTCCGATAGGTGTCCAGAAACTTCTCGTCTTCGCCTAAGAGGTATCCACGCATACCGGATTCGCAGTTGACCAAAGACGCTAAGGTCATATTCGCCGTATCGATCACCGTGGCCGTATGCTCGGATAAATCGACGCTTTGCCGAATTTCACGCGATTTCTCGTAGATGACACCGCTCGTGGCGACGGTGGTGAGTAGCAGTAGAGCAAACCCAAGGACGAGCTTACCCAGGATGGAAAGATTGTTGAAAGACGACAAGGTGCTTGATCCTATCTTGCAGAAAGCATTGCGCTTAGGAAGGTTGCGCGATCATTCAGGCCACTTCGTCGAGCCGGCCAAAGGCCGCGTCGGAGTCGAGCAGCTTTTCGAGTTCGAGAACGATCACGAAATCATCGCCGCGCCGTCCGATCCCGGTGACGCAGTCGGATTTCCATTTGCGTCCCAAAGCGGGCGGTGGTTGAAGGTCCAAGCCTCCCAGATTGGTGACCTCGAACACACAATCGGCGACGAGCCCGATCGCTGGGTAGCTTGCCCCGGTGCTTTCCAAGATGATGACGCGCGTCCGATTGGTGGGCTCGACGGGTGGAAGGCCAAACTTAATCCGGAGGTCGATGATCGGCATGCCAGCCCCGCGGACGTCCATCAGACCGAGCAGATAGTCCGGCGCCCGCGGCAACCGCGAAATGGGTTGCAGATCGAGAATCTCCTGGACCATATGAACCGGGATCGCGAAAGTTTCGCGATCAATGCCAAAGGTCACATACTGCTGGTCCTGCGCCATCTTGAAACCTACCGTTTGATCGAAACCGCGTTATCGACGACATGTATTCGCATCTATTCGACCCGGCGGTCTGGACGCCGGGTCAGAGGGAGCGCCCCTTAATTGAAAATTCGCTCGAGGTTGGGAACGACGATAAAGTCGGTTTTCCATTTTCCAATCGCGGCGATGAATTCCGGCTGCCAGCGCATCCCGACCGGCGGAGGCGCTTGAAGCGACGCATGATCGAGTTCGGTGACTTCATGCACTTTATCCGCGATGATCCCGACAGTTGTCGGTTCGCCGCCGATATCGGTTTCGATGACGATAATGCGCGTATCGGGGGTTGCCGCCGCGGGCGGCATCCCGAAACGCTGGCGCAAATCCGCGAGAGGGATGACCTTGCCGCGAACGTTGAGCACGCTCGATACAAAATGCTTGGCGCCAGGAACCCGCGTCACCGCGATGGGGTCGAGGATTTCCCGAATGAGGCGCGCATCGAGAGCGAAGACTTCCCCCGCGAGGCCGAGCATCAGAACCTGGTGCGATCCCACCTCTTCCGTCAGCATGATGCAAGCTCCAATTGCGCGGCCTTGTGGCGCGTTTCAATTGTCTGGGCCAGGGCCACGATTTGGATGATGTCGAGGATAAGGGCAACCGCCCCGTCGCCGAGGATCGTCGCGCCTGAAAACGTGTTGACATCGGCATGCAGCTTCGAGAGCGACTTGATGACGGTCTGATGGCTGCCGATGATTTGATCGACAACCAATCCGACCCTCGATTCGCCCGTCGAGACGATGACGACCTTCTGATAGACGTCGGGCGTACCGGTTTCGCTGAACAGCTCGCGCAGGCGCAAGAACGGGATCAGGTCGCCGCGGATGTTCAGGAAGCTACGGCCTTGCGATCTCGTATTCTCGGTTTCGGAAAGCTCGACGCATTCCTCGACGGCCGTGAGAGGAATGACGTAGCGGCTATCGGCGACGCGGACGAGAAGACCCTCGATGATCGCGAGCGTCAGCGGAAGGTGGAACGTGATGGTCGTTCCCTTGTTGGGCGTTGTCGCGATATCGACGGTGCCGCGCATCGCCTCGATGGTCTTCTTGACCACGTCCATGCCGACCCCGCGCCCCGATAGCGCGGAGACTTCCTTGGCCGTGGAGAAACCGGGGGCGAATATCAGCGGATAAAGTTCGCTATCCGATAGAGCCGCGCCAGGCTGGATCAATCCACTCTCTTCGGCTTTCTGGCGAATACGGCGCGCGTCGAGTCCTCGACCGTCATCGCTGATCGACAACAGAACTTCGGCGCCCGCGTGGCGCGCGACAATGGTAATTTGACCCGTGGCGCTCTTGCCGGCCGCGACGCGCGCCGCGGTGTCTTCGAGCCCGTGGTCGGCGGAGTTGCGAATGACGTGAACGAGCGGATCGGCGAGTCGCTCGATCATCGTTTTATCCATCTCGGTGTCGTCGCCGACGGTCACCAAGCGGATCTCCTTGTGGAGATCCTGGGAGAGATCGTGGAGCAGCCGCCGGAACCGGACAAAAAGCGAGCCGATCGGGACCATGCGAATTCCCATGACCGCTTCGCGCAATCCCGACGTCAGGCGCGCGATATCCTCGGCCACGGATTTGATGGCTTCGTCCTTGCCGGTGACGAGCTGGGTCAGACGCGCTTGCGCGATAACCAGTTCGCCGACGCGATCCATCATCTCGTCGAGGCGCTCGGCCGGAACGCGGATCGTCGCGGTTTCCTTGGCCGCGGCGCGCAAGGCCGGGGCCGCCTCGGAGGCTTGCGGCGCTTCCGTTTGGGTTTCGGGCTTATTCAGCGCTGGATGGTCGGGAGCCGCCAGGACGGGCGTCTGTATCGCGGCATCCTCGTCGGACGCGGCGATGCGCTCCACATCAAGGCGCATGTCGTCGAGAACGAACATGAAGACGTCCTGAAGGACTTCGATCGGATGCGGCATGGTAAGCTGGCCGTGCCACGTCAAGTACATCTGTTGCGGATTGAGATCCTCGAGCGGCGGGATGTTCTCCCACTCGGCGACAAGATCGCATTGGCCAAGGTCACGTAATTCGTCGAACATAAGGAGCGGATTGCTCCCGTTGACGAGAATATCGCTGTCGAAGGCTATTCCGAGCCGCCACTTCGCGTTCGCGGACGGCGCGCCCGAGGGAGCCGGTTCCGTGACGGGTTGCGGCGCGCCGTGATGGCCGGCCGCGTTTGTCACAAGATCAAGCGCCGCGAGAATGCGATTGCCGGTGGCGGCATCGGCTTGATCTGGGGCCTCGATCAAGTGCCGGATGTGATCCTTTGCATCCAAAGCGACCTTGATGAGTTCGTGGGTCGCCTGGGTCCGGCCCTTGCGGATTTGATCGAAGGCTGTTTCGAACCCATGGATAAAGGCGGCAACGCGGTCGAAACCAAACATGGCGCCCGAACCCTTGATCGTATGCAAGGCGCGAAACGCACTGTCGATCAGGGCTTGGTTCTGCGGCGATTGTTCGAGGTCGAGCAGCGAGGTCTCAAGCTGCTCCATCAACTCGGAGGCTTCCTGGCGGAAGATTTCGGCGGGATCGAGCTCGCTCATTAGCCGAGCAACTTTTTAACGACGGAGGTGAGTTGTTCCGGCTTGAACGGCTTTGTAATCCAACCGGTGGCCCCCGCGGTCTTCGCTTCTTGTTTGAGACCCGCGTCGGATTCCGTGGTCAAGAAAACGATGGGAATGCCCTTATAGGCGGGCATCTGGCGCAATGCGCGAATGAAGGCGAGGCCATTCATATTCGGCATGTTGAGATCGGTCACCACCATGTCGACGGCATTCGTCTTCGCCTTGGCGAGGCCCTCGAGCCCATCGGCCGCCTCGACAATATTATAGCCCGCGGACATCAAGGTAAGTTTGACCATTTGCCGGAGGCTCGCCGAGTCGTCTAACGCAAGAATCGTTTTCATTGAGACATCCCAACTTCGACGCACGGAAGGCCATGCGCACCATTTGAACTTATTGGGTCTAACAAGCCGCAGCGGGCGGCTTCGCTTTCAAGTATGCCGGAACCCGACACCGCGACTTTCAAGGACTTGTTGCTCCGGATCGCCGACTTGTTCGCGGCGACGAGAATTTGCAAGAAGCTGACATCAATATTCGTCGCCGCCGACAAATCGAGCGTCACGGCTTCAGCTGAGCCGAGCGCCTCGAGCACACTCGCGTAAATCGAATCTGCATACGGTACGGTCAGCGGACCCTTGAGATGAACGTATTGATGAGGTTCGACAGGTCTCATGCGCTTTATCCGTTCTCCACCGAGTGACAACGAGCATTGGCCGCGAACGCTAATATTGAGTTAAGTTACGGGTTTAAATTCAATTTTCTGGTGCATTATCTGTCTTCAAATATCGACGTCACGATCACTTGTGATGCGCATTTTTTGAGCTAATCCTGATTTCGCCGCCGCCGTCCCATGAACTCGAAATCCAACACAATGATTTTTAAGTAAAAAGTTCCGTGCACGGCCGAGGGAGCCGATACAAGACGATCATCGAAAAGAACGGCCGTTGCCTCGCGCTTTTTCCGAGCGCCCGCCGCGTCCACCGGCCCATTGGGGTGGGCCCGGGTCCATGCGGGCTTTCAATCCATCACAACGTTTGAATCAAACTGATTCGATTCGGAGAAATCCAAGCGGCTCGGAGCAACATCGTTCCGCTTTGACATCGAGGCCGCCGTTATGCCGTGGCCGCCCGTGAAACCCGTGGACGCAGAACGCGCCAATTCGATGATAGTGGATCATTCGCACTGGGGCGGATCGGACGCCGCCGGCCAATTTGCTGCTAGGTTCCCCGGCAAACACCCGCACTCAAAAAGCGCTTAAGCGTTTGATTTTAGTGGCGCGCCCGAAGAGATTCGAACTCCTGACCCCTAGATTCGTAGTCTAGTGCTCTATCCAGCTGAGCTACGGGCGCCTGCCTCACGGTTTGTGCTGGCATCAAGCCAGGCCAAACCGGACCCTTGAGAACGTCGAACGCCTCGGGAGGCGTTTCAATAGCCACTCGAGCGCGGTGTTGCAAGCGCCTGGAGCCTTTTAGGTGAAAATTACTGGCTCCGCGCCGCGAAAATAGGCCTAACTCTTTCAAAACAAACCGAAAAGCCTCGTCACGCAAATACGGGCAGCCGTGGCATGAAAATTTTGAACGTCGCGCCGCCGTCTTCGGCATCGCTCCGCAACTCTATGGTGCCGCCATGGGCGCGGATGAGATCGGCGACGATGGCAAGGCCCAGACCCGAGCCGCCAGGACGGGACGAGTTCTGGAACGCGGTGAAGATTTTCGGGCGTATCGCCAGCGGAACGCCAGGGCCCGTATCGGCTACCTCGATGATCGTAAGGCCGCTCTCGCGCCAGGCCCGCACCCGCACGATGGGCAGACGCCCCGGCGCCGGTCCCGCGCGCTCCAAGGCTTCGACGCCATTGCGCAAAAGGTTCATCAAAATGCGGAACATTTGCTCGGCATCCGCGGTCACCTCGAATCCCGGCGGCACTTCGTTGCGAATTTCCGCCGCGCCATGCGCCAGCGGCACGACCGTCTCGGCCGCTTCCGCCACCACATTCCGCAGCAGCAAGGTTCGCGGCCGCGGCGGCTCGTCCGCCGCGCGACCATAAGTCAAGGTCGCCTGACAGAACCGGATTGCCCGATCTAGCGTCGCGACAAGCTTGGGCGCCAGGCGCTGTGCCAAGGGATCGGTGATGTTGGCCAGACGGTCGGAAAGAATCTGCGCGGAGGCGAGCATGTTGCGCATGTCATGACTGATTTTGGCGACCGCCAGTCCCAGATTGGCGAGATTTTTCTTATGCGCGATTTCAAGCGCCAAGGTTTCCTGCATGACGGCCAACGCACGCTCGGCCTGGCCGATTTCATGAGAGGCGCGTGAAGGCGTGATGATCCGCGACCGGTCACCGGGATCGGCGCCAAAATCGACGATGCTGTTTGTGAGCCGCCGGACGGGACGCAGGATCATCCAGTGCAGCGCGAAAGCCACCAGAGCCCCGACAATCGCCGAGACGGTGAGGGAATAAAACAAGACGCGTTGAGAGAAATTGTACATGGCGCGTTTCAACGGCGCCTCGTTCATCGTCAGTTCCACGGCGTCGCCGCCCAGCGGCGCGACCCCCAGAAACGTGACCACTCGTCGGCCGGGCGCGGTCATCGTGCGAAAGGCCGCGTCGAGCATATCGGGCCAAGTGGGGTCGCGGAGATCGTAGACGTCATCGACCTTGTCGGGCACAACGTCCCAAGCGAGGACGACGCGCTCGCCCGCCCGGTTCACCGCGATTGAAAGCGCGCTGACGCTATGGAGCACGTCATGCGCAACGCTAGCGCGCGTGGCGCCGGGCGGGACAGACTCCAAAACCTGCGCGGCCGTATAGACCGAGGCGAGACGATGTCTAATCCAAGTATAACGGAAATTCGCGATCGCCGGAATGTAGATCGTCACTTGGGCAATCATGACAAAGGCCGCGACCAACGCGATCAAGCGTCCGGCAATTCCCACCACGACAGGCCGACGACGCTCGTGCGTGCTGTTGAGCAGCGCCCGCGCGAGTCCCGTCTCGCCTTGTGTCACCAAATCCCGCATGACACCGCCCAGTCCCGGAAAGCGCGGGCAGCGCGTTCCTTCAAATCGTGAACTTCGGTTTTTTAACCTATTCCTCTCAATTTTGCGAGAGGTCGTTCACAATGAAATCGCGACCGACGTCACGGCGACGAAAGCTTAAGCGCTGCATTGCCGGCGCAGGCCACGACCGCGTAAGAATCGAAAGCGTACCATTCGACTCGCTGATCCACGTAAGCTTCGACCCCCTGCGTCACGGGCGCATGCCAGATTGATCCACCCAATCCTGGCGGCAGACTCCAACCCGCGGGCAGTGGCGAGACGATCCAAGCCGGCGCGTCCTGGCGCGTGCAAAGCGCCGCGAGCGCGGAGGCCGTAAGCACGGGAACGACGATCTTCGCCGGGGCACGCCATGGCCGCAACCGGCCTTCGTCGGCGAGGCCCAAGGAAATCAACAGCTTCATCCTCTCGGACCATAACATCGCGAGCGGCCTCGAGAAGACGATACCCGCCCCATGCGTGAAGGTGATCCATTGCGGGCGCCCGAGCCAATACCATTCCTCGTCGCCATTCAGCCAAAGCACTTCGCCCGGTTTCGAGGCCGTCATGCGTTCAAGCACGGCGTCGTGAACGTTGCTCGCGACTCGCTTCGACGCCGGCGACCGAGCGTCCCATGTCAATGCAATCAAGAGGGCCAGCAGAACGAGCAAACTCGCCGCGAGGAGAGTCTCGAAGCGGGTGCCCGGCCAACGCGCCCAGGCGACGGCCACGAGCACGAACGGCCAGGGCAAAACACCCGCGCGCCAAAGCGGACCGGTCATGTCCGTTCTGGTCGCGGGCATCGAACGGACAAACTCCAACGCGAGCGCCGCGTCCTGCCATTTCAAGGCAATCGCCATGGCCAGGAGAATGATCCAAATCGCCACCACGAACGATCTGGAGAAATTCAGCGGACGCGAGGCCGGCATGACAAACAGGGCCAAAGCGAGGAGAGCGGCCAACGGGCTCGCGGGGAGCGTATCGAATGTGATCCAGGCGAAGACGAGAAGGCCGAGCGCGATTTGACCCGACGGCCCGCGTTTGGGCAATTCGATCAGGCAAAGGCCAAAGGCCGGCATGGCGAGGACGGCGACAAGCCACAAGGCGCGCCAAGGCTGGACTTGAACCGCCAGAAGTAACGACAGGCCGTCGCCAAGCAACCATCCCGCCGCCACGCCGGCACAAGCCACGGCCAAAGCCGCGAACAGAATCGCGCGCCGCCGGCCGCTGGTCAGCAGGCCGCCAAGAGCAACGGACACGGATTGGACCGCCAAGGGCGAAAAACTCGCCGCGTGCCAGTGCGACACGAACAGATAGGGATTGCGGTCCTCCAACAGCGCGCGCCAGGGCGCATCGATGACGGTCGTTAACCGGACAAAAAGCGGCAGGCCCGCGAGCGCGGCGACGGCTGCGGCGGCGAGACCAAGGGCCAGCGCGACGAACCAACGCCGGTCCTGCCGTCCCTGGACGAGAAAGACGACCGCAAAACCGGGCAGAGCCATGATCGGATGCAGCAAGGCCGCCGCGCCGAGCAGCGCGAGGGCGAGCCAGACCCGGCCGGCGCAAAGAGCGGCCAGGGCGAAGAGAACTCCAGCCTCGCTCAGAGGTCGCGGCACCGCGATGATTTCGCGCGAGCCCATCAAAGGATAAAATCCGTAGGAACACGGCAAGACGGCGGCACAAACCAGCAAAACGGCCAACGCGCGGTCGCTTGCGAAACGGCTCGCCAGCGCGGTCATCGCGGCAAACCAGGCCACCATATTGAGAAGCGCGAGAGCGAGCGCGGCGTTGGCGGGTCCCAAAGACGCAACAAGCTTCGCCGCCAGAACCCTGAAAATCGTGAACGCGGATTGCCCATCCAACGCGAACATGATGTCGCGCCCGACGCCATTGGGATCGAGATCCGCAAGCGCCCGGGCCATGTAAATCCGCGCGTCGCCGTCAATGCCCGTGTAATAAGAAGCAAAAATCCAAATCGCGGGAACGCAGAGCGCGCCGAGGCAAGCGCCCCACGACAGCGGCCGGGGACCGAAATCCCCCGGCCCCCGAGAGCGAGGCAACGCGATCGTCATTGCGCGATCGCTCGGGATCCCACGAAAACCAAGCCGCGCCGCGCCAGAAAATTGAACAGGAATACACATCCGGCGACCGGAATCTTCGCCACGGCGAGACCAAGCCCGACGCCCGAGACAAAAAGGGCCAGGAGCAATTGGGTGAGAATCAAACCAGCCAATCCGACCGCGAAAAAACCGAAAGCTTCGCGCGACCGTGACGAGCCACGCCGGCCGGAAAAAACAAAGCGGGCGCTCAATGCGTAAGCAACCATCATTCCGGCCGAAAAACTCAACGCCTGGGCCACGAGATAATGCACGCCATGCGCGGCAAGCACGAGCAATAGGCCGTAGTCGCAGCAAAGCGCCACGGCGCTGACCATCCCGTAAAGCACAAGATCGACCACGAAGCGCGGAACAAGGCCGCGGGGATGCCGGCCGGCCAAACTCCGACGCGGCGCGACCAGTTTCAAGCGGCGGCCCGCTTGGGAACAAGGCGCTCGCTTTTCAACGCTTCCTCGGCGCCGGAAAGTCCGGCCTCGCCATATTCGGCATCCTCGTTGACCTGCCAGGTGTCGAAAACAATACTGTCCGCGATAATGTTCTGCGCGGTCAACATGCCCGTCATCATGGCATGGTCTTGGTTATTGTATTTGTGCATTCCGTTACGGCCCACGAGATGAAGGCCGGGGTAGCGGAGTCCAATCTCGCGGCGAATCACGTCGAGATGATCGGCATAGGTTTCGTCGTAGACGGGATAGGCTTTCTTCTGCCGAACGACGCAAGCATCATAGACTTCGTCGCGGCCCATGAGGCCGATCTTGTGGATCTCGGTCTTCGCAAGCTCGATCAATTCGTCATCCGGCGCATTCCACAGGCCATCGCCCTCGAAGCAAAAATATTCGAGCCCCAGGCATGTCGACACCCCGTCGGGAATCATGTCGGGCGACCACGACCGGAAATTCTGGACGCGGCCGACCTTGACGCTGGGGTCATGGATATAAATCCAATTGTCCGGGAGCTCGTCACGCGGGTGGCCGATCAAAACGACCGTGAGAAAGTCGCGGTATTTCAACGAGCGCGAATGGAACAGCGACAGAGGTTTCGGCGACAGGTGATCCATCAACTCTTGAACCGGCGCCGACGATACGACATTGCGCGCCTGAAAGGTCTGGGTTTCCCCATTTTCCGAGGCCGTGGTGATCGTCCACGATTTACGCTGTTCATCGAAAACGAGCTTTTCGAGCCGGCAGCCCATGGCGAGCGTACCGCCCATCGCCTGCAGCTTTTCGGCGGCCGCTTCCCACATCATGCCCGGCCCTCGCCGCGGATAACGAAATGATTCGATGAGGCTCTTGGCCGCGGAACCCGGCCCGCGACCGAGGCCGAGCGACCGGCGGAGACCGTCCAGCACCGCGCCCGCGAGACTCAGGCCCTTGATTCGCTGCGCCGCCCAATCGGCCGAGATTTCGTCGCATCCCATTCCCCAAACCTTTTCCGTATAGGTCTTGAAGAAAATGCGGAACAATCGTTCGCCGAACTGGTTACGCACCCACTGGTGAAATGTTCGTGGCGAACGCACTGGGAAAGCTTGCGCGAACGCGAAAGAGGCGACGCAGGCGAAGCTCTCGAGCAAACCGAGGTTGCGCAGGGCCTCGAACGCCTTGAGCGGGTAGGCGTAGAATTTTCCCTTGTAAAATATGCGTGAGAGCCGGGGGCGATCGATAAAGTCGTCGGGCAGAATTTCATTCCAGAGGTCGACGACTTCCTTCGATTTGGAAAAAAACCGATGACCGCCGATATCGAAGAGGAACCCCTTGTAATTCACGGTCCGGCTAATCCCACCGACATAGACGGGATCCTGTTCAATGACATGAACGCGGTGCCCGGCCTTCGCGAGACAATAGGCGGTGGTTAGGCCCGCGGGCCCTGCACCAATAACGAAAGCGTCAAGGGATTCCACGAGGTACTCTCCAACCGTTAGCCCGATGTTTGTACCCTTCGAAAAGTTAAAGGCGCTTTACACCAATGCCGCCCTGCCGGAGAATGCGTTGTTCTCTGGTCACATTTGAGCAGATAGATTGTGTTAATTCCCGAGCCCGTCTTGTCCTACGGACCTTGTTTGAACCTCTCGGCCCGTGAGAGCATTCTCCTAAGACGCAAAACGCCTCCACTTCGGGGGCGCTGGTAAAAAACAATAAGATTCAAGAGGATGAAACTTGGTTGAGACGCCGGGAAGTGGAAACAAGGCGGCAAGAAGCAAGCCTAAGATGCAAAGGCCGGGGTCGGCGGGAGCACTCGCGGCTCAGGCTGCCCTCCGCCTGGAGGCGGAGCGCCATCCCGGATTAATGGCGCGGACCGCCGCCGCCGCCATTTTGCAGGACATCATTACCAAGGGTCATTTGCTCGACGAGCGATTCTCGCCAAAAGCTGTTCCCAATCGCCTGCAAAGTCTCGATGCGCGCGACCAAAGCCTCACGCGCTCGATCGTGACCGCGTCCTTGCGCCGGCTCGGCACGGTCCGCGGCGCCATCGCCACGCGCCTCGCCCAGGGCCTCCCCCGGCAGGCCCCCGAAATTGAATGGACGCTGATCGTCGCGGCAACGCAAATTCTGTTTCTCGAGATTCCCGACCACGCCGCCGTGGACCTGGCCGTGCGCGCCGTAAGGCTCGAGAAGAAAAGCGCGCCATTCGCTGGTTTGGTCAACGCCACGCTGCGCTCGATCGCGCGCGCGCGCGATGCCATTCTGGCCGAAAGCGACCCCTTGGACCAAGATGTTCCGGCTTGGCTCGCCGCGCGCTGGCGCAAAACCTACGGCGAGACGACCGCGCACGCGATCGCCGCGGCGATTCGCGAAGAGCCGACGCTTGATATTACGGTCAAATCCCATGCGGAAGAATGGGCGGTCCGGCTCGGCGCGCGCATTCTGCCAACCGGCTCCTTGCGCGTCGGCTCCCATCGTCCCGTCACCGAACTCGATGGCTACGCCGAAGGCGCCTGGTGGGTGCAAGACGCGGCGGCCGCTTTGCCCGCGTCTCTGCTGCCGCTTCAGCCGGGCATGCGCGTCGCCGATTTTTGCGCGGCGCCGGGCGGTAAGGCCGCGCAGCTTGCCGCCGCCGGCGTCCAATTGACCGCGATCGATCGCTCGGCGGAACGCTTGCGACGGCTGAGCGCCAATTTGGAACGACTGGGGCTGACGGCGGAACTCGTGGTCGCCGACGCGACGAGTTTCAAATCGGCTCCGTTCGACGCGGTCCTGGTCGATGCGCCGTGTCTCGGGACGGGAACGTTGCGCCGCCATCCCGACATTGCATGGACCAAGAAACCCGGCGACCTCGCGGCCTTGACCGCTCTCCAATCGCGGCTCTTGGACAAGGCCGTCGAAATGACGGTGCCCGGCGGCACGATTGTTTATTGCACCTGTTCGATTGAGCCGGAGGAAGGCGAAAACCAGATCGCGGCCCTTCTTCGCCGGAACCCCGATGTCATGCGCTCCCCAATCGCCGCCTCCGAAATCGGCGGTCTGGGCGAACTGATCAATGCCCAAGGCGAGTTGCGGAGCTTGCCCTCGCATCTAGCGGGACCAGAACCGCGATTTGCCGGGATCGACGGCTTCTTCGCGGCCCGCCTCAAACGGCGGGGATAACGCGACGTCAACTTGGCTGATTGAAAATCAGTATGTTACAGCACCTCTCATGGTTAATAAAACCTAGAGAGTTTCGGTCCATGCTCAGCGCGATGCGGGCCGGCGTTCCCCTCGCCTGACCGGCGGGGACCGCAATTGGCCGGAGTTCATGGGCCAGGAGTTTACGTTCTGAGCAGCGCGACATGGAAAGATCGCCTGCGCATTCTCGGCCTCTTCGCCAGATGGGCGGCGCGACCGATGCGCAAAGCCATTGCGCTGCCGCTTCGTATCGCGGGGATTTTGCGCGCGCCGGCTCCGGAGCGGTTGCTGATCGCGCCGCAGGATATTCGCACCGGCGACCCCACGATCGCGGCCGAAATTGGCGCGGGATATTTCGCGTTTGGCGGCCAGATCGTGAATGCTCACGGACTTTCGCCCTTTCGCCTGGAGCCCGGCTCGACCGCCTGGGCCCTGCAGCTCAACGGTTTCGGCTGGCTGCGCCATCTCCGCGCGGCGGAGGATCCCCGGCTCAAAGCCCAGGCGCGCGTCCTGGCCGACGAATTCCTCAAGGTCTCGACGCGCCCGGGCGTGGGCCCGGCATGGGAGCCCGACGTCGCGGCACGGCGGATGATCGCGTGGCTTTCGCAATCTCCGATCATTTTGGAAGGAAGCGACCGCGCCTTTTACGCGCGGTTCATGGAAGCCCTCGGCACGACGCGCTCGTATCTCGAGCGCTGTTTCACCGAAGGACTCGGCGGTGAGGCCCGGCTGCTCGCGGCGATAGCCTTGGCCGAATTCGGGCTCTGCGCCCCCGTAAGCACAGGCTTCCAACGCAAGACCACGAACCTGCTCGCGAGCGAGATCGCGGCGCAAATCCTTGCCGATGGGGGCCACGTCAGCCGCGACCCGCAATGTATCATTAACCTGCTGCTCGACCTGTTGCCGCTGCGCCAAGCCTATGCCGCGCGAGGCATTCCCGTCCCCGCGCCGGTTCTCAACGCCATCGACCGGATGATGCCGATGCTGCGGCTGTTCCGTCACGGCGACGGAACCTTGGCCCTTTTCAACGGCATGAGCTTGACCGCGCCGGAACTCGTCGCGACCATCCTGGCCTATGACGATGCAAGGGCCCAGCCGCTCACCAACGCCCCCTATTCCGGCTATCAGAGGCTCGATGCCGGCCCCGCGGTCTTGATCGCCGATTCCGGGACCATCCCGCCGCCGGCCTTCGCGTCGCGCGCTCACGCGGGGTGCCTGTCCTTCGAATTCTCGCATGGCTTACAGAGGATCGTCGTGAATTGCGGCGATCCGGAGATCAGCCGCGCCAACATGCGGGAATTCGCCCGCGCGACCGCCGCCCATTCGACCTTGGTGATCGACGACACGTCGTCTTCGAAATTCGCGATTCACACCGGGTTCGGCAACTGGCTCGGCGACCAGATCCTTTCCGGACCTTCCCACGTCACGGCGCAACGCCTGCACGGCGATGGCTTCACGACGTTGAGACTCTCGCATAACGGCTACGATTCGCGATTCGGTTTTATCCATGCCCGCGAACTCTCGCTCGCCAACGACGGCGAACTGTTGGAAGGCCGGGACGCGTTGGAGGATTCCGGCCGGCGCGTCCCGGACGGTCTTCCCTATGTCCTGCGCTTCCATCTTCACCCGTCGATCGAGGCGAGCCTTGCCGGCGAGGACACCGCGGCGGTTTTGGACCTGCCCGATGGAGACCGCTGGCTCTTCCAAGCCGATGCGGCCATTACCCTCGAACCGAGCATTCTGTTTGCGGCAAGCGGCGGTCCACGCCCCACCACGCAGATCGTCATCGCGTCGAATAGCGCCGGCCAGACCGTCATCCATTGGGCATTGCGCCGGCGGCCCACGCGCCCGACGCGCGCCAAGACCGGACCGGCACGCGAGGCCGATCCGAAGTCCGGCTCGGACGATCCCGCGGCGCAAAGCTGAACCCCAGTCGGCCGCGCCGGCTCCGCCCAAGATTTTCTGCCGAACGGCGTAACCCGCCCCCCATCCATGTCGAACTGCTCTTTGAGAGGAATTTCTGCTCCAGGCAGAGCTTCGACAGAAACTTAATTCCCTGCCGATCCGTTTAAACATGGGGATTATGCTGAAAAGGGGTCACGGCCTTGTCATCACCAGCAATGAGGCCCGCGGATGATCATAGCGATCCCGCTTTTTGTGGAATCGCCGTCATGGCCAAGGCATCCAAGCCCGGCCGCACGAAGACCCGCCTCTCGCCGCCCCTGACGCCGATCGAAGCCGCGCTTTTCAACAGTGCCTTTCTTGCCGATATCGCGGCCAATCTCTTGGACGCCGGCAGAAACATCCCCATTGACGGCTACATGGCGTTCGGACCGCCCGGCGAAGGCGCGTTTTTCGATTTCCTACCGCCCGAAATCGGCCTTTTCGAAGCCTGGCGGCCAAATTTCGGCGATTGCCTGTCCGATACGATTCGCGAGCTTTTTCGTCGCGGGCATCGCGCCGCCTGTGTCCTCAACGCCGATAGTCCGACCTTGCCGCCCGCTTTTTTGGTCGAGGCGGCGACGATGCTCGCCGCCGACGGAGACCGCGCGGTTCTCGGCCCCTCGAGCGATGGCGGCTATTATCTCCTCGGTCTCAAGCACCAGCATGCGCGGCTTTTTGAGGATATTACGTGGAGCACCGGAGTGGTCGCGGCCCAGACCCTGGAACGCGCCGCCGAAATCGGGCTTCCCGTTCACGTTCTGCCCACATGGTATGACGTCGATGATAGCGATGCCCTGCGCCTGCTGCGCGGCGAATTGTTGCACGGGCAAACCTTCGGCGGTTCCAAGGCGCGGCGCGCCGAAGCGTCCCACAGCCGCGCTCTGATCAACCGACTGGACCGTGAGGCCCGGCTGAGCGAACGGCTTCGCGTCGATGCCTTGCCTCGCACTCCGACGCGTCCGGGAAAACCCACTTACGAGGCCCATGACCTTGGAAAGACGGGGAAACCCGTCTTCGCCGGCACCCCACGGCCCTCAGCGCCATGACACGCCGATCCCTTGGCTGGCTTGTGCTTCTCGCGACCGCGTTCCTCGCCGTCCACGCCACCCTGGCCAGCTATCTCTTCGACAGCGACCACGAGCCGATCTTTTACGGCGCCTCGATCGAGGTGGCGCTTTACGCGCTCGCCTGCCTCGTGGTTTTGCGCGACCAGGGCACGGATGCGACGGCCTCGCGCCGCGCCCTCGTGTTCATCCTAATCTTCGCGGCGATCCTGCGTCTGCTGCTGCTTTTCGCCGACCCGATCTCGACGGACATCAATCGTTACATTTGGGACGGAAGGGTCCAGGCGGCGGGGATCAATCCCTACAAATACGTCCCGGCCGATCCGGCGCTGAGCTTTCTGCGCGACGACGAGATCTATCCCGAGATCAACCGGGCCGATTACGCCCATACGATCTATCCACCGCTGGCGCAGATCGTCTTTTATCTCGTGACGCGGATCAGCGAAACGATCACGGCGATGAAACTCGCGATGGTCGGCTTCGAGATCGCCGCGGTCTGGGCCATTCTGCGGCTGCTCAAGTCCTATGGTCTCAAAGCCAACCGCGTTTTACTTTATGTCTGGCATCCGCTGCCAATCTGGGAATTTTCAGGCAGCGGCCACGTCGATGCGATTGCCGTCGCATGCGTCATGCTGGCCCTGCTCGCGGCGGAAAGCCGACGTCCCTTGCTGGCGGGAATTGCGCTGGGCGGCGCCGCTCTGACCAAATTCTTTCCCGTCGTCATCGGCCCCGCGATCTACCGGCGCTGGGATTGGCGCCTGCCGCTTGCCGGAGCCGCCACGATGATCCTGCTGTATTTGCCCTATATCGGCGCGGGCGCGAAGGTTTTCGGATTTCTCGGCGGCTATGCCGACGAAGAAGGGCTGCGGGACGGCACCGGCCTTTACCCCTGGGTGCTGCTGCGCCACATCGTATCGATCCCTCAATCCGCATTCGCGCTCTATATGCCCATCGCCGCGCTGATCCTGGCGGGACTGGGACTTTACGTGCTTTTCGCGCGGCAGAGACAGATCAAGGGTCATGGCGCCGATATCGCCGGCGCCTTTCTCGTCGTGACCGTCTACACCGTTCTGACGTCGCCTCATTTCCCCTGGTATTTCGCCTGGGTGATCCCGTTCCTTTGCTTCGTGCCCTATTGGCCGGTTCTCTATCTCACGGGCTCGAGCACCCTTCTTTATATCGCGGGATGGCCCCCGAGTTTCGCGGGCGGCTCACTGTTTTACGGGCCTTTCGTCCTCTTCGTCGCCATCGATCTCGTCATTCGCGTCATTCAAAAAAAGGAGAAGCGTCATGGACACGCTATCGCCGCCACGGCCAACGGTTGATCCCAAACGTTACTTCGAAAGCGTGGCGCCGCAACGCGCCAGGCGGATGGAACGCGAACCGGTTTGCCTCTATCTCGAGGTGACAAACCGTTGCAACCTGCTCTGCACGACATGTCCGCGCACCTATGTGGAGCTCGAACCCCCGGCCGATCTGAGCTGGGATCTGTTTACCTCGATCGTCGATCAGATCCCCCATCTCCAACGCGCGGTCCTTCATGGCGTCGGCGAACCCATGCTCGTGAAGAACCTGCCGGAGATGGTCAAATATCTCAAGGACCGCGGCGTCTATGTGCTGTTCAACACCAATGGCACGCTCTTGACCGAACGCAATGGCCGCGCCTTGATCGAAGCCGGACTCGATGAATTACGGGTTTCGCTCGATGCCTCGAACCCGTCATCCTATCTCGCCGTGCGTGGCAAGAATTACTTTCATCGCATCCTGCACAACGTCCGAACTTTCCGCGCGATGCAGGAGCGCGAGGGCCATGCCCTGCCGCGCGTCTCCGCTTGGCTGACCGGCCTCAAGGAAACGATCGCCGAGCTGCCGGAATTCGTGCGCGTTGCCGCCGACATCGGCGTGAAGGAAGTCTACCTTCAACGTCTCGTCTTTTTCGAAGGCGATTCGATTGGTTTGGCCCGGCCCGATCAAGCGCTTTACGAACAAATGAATACGCAAGAGGCTGCTCTGATCGCGGAAGCCGAGACCCTGGCGCATTCGCTCGGCCTCGCCTTCAGCGCGTCCGGCGCGGCCTCGGAGCCGGGCATGAGCCTGAAACGCCATGACGACGGTTCGCCCTGGTCAATGTGTCGACGCCCCTGGTCGGTGATGTATTTCACCGCCAACGGCCGCGCCCTGCCCTGTTGCATCGCGCCTTTCTCGCAACGCGGCTACGAAAACTACACGCTCGGCGACGCGACGCAGCAAAGCCTTCGCGAGATCTGGAATGGCGCGGAATATTCGGATTTCCGTGAAAGCCTTCTGTCGGACAAACCGCCTACCGCTTGCGCGAGCTGCGGCCTGCGCTGGAGTCTCTAAGGCCATGCGCGCGCGTCCCGTGATTCTGGCCATCCCCACGCTCAATGAAGAGGAATCGATCGGGCCTTTGCTGCGCGCGATTCCTCGAGAATCTGTCGATGGCATCATCATCGCCGATGGCGGCAGCACGGACGCGACCGCCGCGCGCGCGCGCGACGAA
Source organism: Beijerinckiaceae bacterium (assembly GCA_031291515.1). Classification (GTDB taxonomy): domain Bacteria; phylum Pseudomonadota; class Alphaproteobacteria; order Rhizobiales; family Beijerinckiaceae; genus RH-AL1. The sequence continues at coordinate 20,148 of JARLIW010000305.1, forward strand.
GGCGCGACCGTGATCGACGCCGGCCGCGGCTATGGCCGCGCCTGCTTCCGAGCCGCGCAATTGGCGCCGCCCAACGCGATCCTGATCTACATGGATGGCGACGGCGCCGACGATCCCGCGCTCATCGCCGCGCTGACCGCGCCGCTGCTGTCGGGCACGCATGATTTCGTGATCGGCTCGCGTGTCACCGGCGCGCGCGAAAAAGGCAGCATGGGCTGGCATCAAATCGCCGCGGGCGTCCTCATTGGGCTTGCCATCCGCGCGCTTTACGGCACGCGTTACACTGACATGTGCGCCTTCCGCGCCATCGGCCGCGAGACCCTCCTCAACCTCGGCATGACCGAGATGACCTATGGGTGGAATCTCGAAATGCAGATGAAAGCCGCGCGCGCAAAACTGCGCGTGCTCGAGATCCCGGTGCCAAACCGCCGCCGGATCGGCGGCTCGTCCAAGGTTTCGGGATCCTTCAGAGGGACCGTTCGCGCGGGGTCGCGCATCGTTTCGACCTTCATCCGCATCGCCTGCGAGCAGGCTCCAGTCTCCCCGTCCCATCCCACCAGAGAGGTGAAACCATGACGCAAATTCTGCCCGCGACTTTGCGCGATCGCGTCGTCCCGTCGCCGCTCTTCGATCATGGCGTCAACGTACCGCTATTGGAGCGGGACGACCATGTCGAAGCCTCCGTATTCCGGCCCGAAAACATGCTGCGCGAAGCACGGCGGCAAAAGGGTTTGCGCGGCGGCAGCGTGCCGCCCATCTGCATCCTCGACCCCGATGGTGACATTGTCGAACATGTCCGCGCGATCCACGGCGCGGTTCGCTCGCGCGATTGGGCCTGTTACCACACCAAATTATGGGAATGGGAGGCCGGCGGCATTCGCTATGGTGTCGTGGGCTATGCCGTCGGCGCCTCGTTCGCCGTGCTCGTCGCCGAACAATTGTTCGCGTCAGGCTGCGAGCTTCTGCTCAGCGTCGCATCGGCCGGGCAGATCATGGATCTCGGACCGCCGCCCTATCACATCCTGATCGAGCGAGCCCTACGGGACGAAGGCACGAGCTATCATTATCTGCCGCCCGCGTCGTGGGCCGCCGCTGATTCCGACCTCGCCGCGCTCGCCAAATCGGCATTTGGCAAGTCGCATCTTCCGATCCACCACGGCACGACCTGGACCACCGACGCGCCTTTCCGTGAAACCGCGACGACCATCGCCGCGCGGCAACAACAAGGAATCGTCGCCGTCGAAATGGAGGCCGCCGCGCTCTACGCTTTTGCCGACGCCTGTCAGCGGCCGGTCTTGTGCCTCGCCCATGTGACGAACCAGCTCGGCCGCATCGAGGGCGATTTCGAAAAAGGCGCGGAAAACGGCGCGCTCGATTCGCTCGATCTCGTGAATTGCTTCGCCCGCGCGTGGCTCGGCCGGAAGAGACCGACCAAGACGGCGCGCCAAGCGGAGAAGGTCGCGTCGTGAACGTGAGACTACCGCTGCTCGGCCTGATTTTTCTCAGTGTCGGGCTCAACGCCGCCGCGCAACTTTTTTTGCGCGCGGCGCTGCGGTCCGGGATCCCACTCGATCTGCGGCCGGCCGCCCTCGTGCTCGATGTCTGGCTCCGGCCCGGCGTGATCGCGGGAATCGCCTGTTATGGCCTCAGCCTGCTGCTGACGCTGTTCGTTTTGAGCAAGGCGGATGCTTCGTTCGTCTACCCGTTTCTCGGACTGGGGTTTGTCATCGTCGCGGTGGGCGGTTACGTGCTCCTCGGCGAGCCGATGAACCCGCGCAAGATCGCGGGCACTTTGATCATCGCGGCCGGAATCGTCGTCCTGGCCGGCGGATAACGCGGCTTATCGCTTTGGAGCATCCTCAAAGCGATAAGCCCTTGTCGTCAATGACGCGTAATCGCCACCCGGACCGGAGCCGTGGGGCCAAGCAGCGTCTCGTCCGTCTGCACCCACGTCGGCGCGGCGTCGTAGGCGGGACGTTCCATGTCGACGGAGACCAAGGCCGTCCCGATCGACGCGACAACCTCGAGCGGCACGGCAACGAGGCGGCCGCCAAAGCCCAGAAACCCACCATAGGGCACGATCAGCTTTAGTTTGCCATCCTTCGTTTTCGCGACGCCCTTGATCCGGCCGATCGTCGTATTGTTTCCTTCGATCAGCAATTTCCCGGCGATGTCGGAGACGCTGACCGTTTGCGGAAAGCGGTTCTCGTATTTGTCGTCCTGCGTTTCCTTGTCGTCGTCGTCGTCATCGTCTTTTTCCTCAACGTCTTTCGCGCCGACGTCGTCCGTTGACTTTGGAGCCACGGCGACGCGAAAGGGACGTTCGAGAAGATCATCTGGCATCGTCATCTCCATCAAAGCGAACAGGGGCTACCCGGCCGGGCGGCCAACTCTATCCCGCTGGCCACGTCCCCGCCATGATCATTCGTATATGCGGGTGCCGAGGTTACCTGCCTTTAGCGGGGTGGTTATCGCCGCGCCGTGGCGGCATAGTGGATCGGTTGGAAGAATCGGACCGCGCGGGTAACCCAACCCTCGTTCGTTTCGAAATAGGAGCGAGATCCCTCGGAAGGACCGCCGAACCATGTCGCACATTCACGCTCCCCCAGCATCGTCCGGGCGGACGCGGCTCCATCCCCTGCCGCTTCGCCTCATGCATTGGATCAACGCGCTAGCCATGATCGCGCTGATCGGCAGCGGCTGGAAAATCTATAACGATCAACCTTTGTTCGCCGCCATCTCGTTTCCTGGCGACTGGACGCTGGGCGGCTTCCCCGAGACGGCTTACAAGCTTCATGGCGATGCCGGTTTTGGCGGAGCGCTGCTCTGGCATTTTTCGGCCATGTGGGTGCTCGCGTTCAACTTCATCGCTTATCTCACCTATGGCGTGGCGACCGGGCGCTTCCGCCGGATGCTCTTGCCGATCCGGATCAGCGATATCTTGCAGACTATTCGCGAGACCTTGCGCTTCAAGCTCGCGCATGACGATCTCACAATGTACAATGCCGTGCAGAAAATGCTTTATATTGGCGTCATCACGCTCATCATCGTTCAGATTTTGGCGGGCCTCGCCTTGTGGAAGCCGGTGCAATTTTCCTGGGCGGCCGCCTTGTTCGGCGGCTTTGACGGCGCGCGGCTCGCGCATTTCCTCGGCATGATGGGAATTTGCCTGTTTCTCGGCATTCACGTGCTGCTCGCGCTGCTCGTTCCACGAACTCTGCTCGCCATGGTCACGGGCGGCCCCGCGCTCCATCGCGCCCCAGCAGCCGAGAGGAACCCGACATGAGCTATCGCCCTCGCAAATCCACCCATGCGCCAGAGGCCGCGCCCGATGCCGCCATCCTGCGCGACGAGCGCAAGCTGATCGAGGCCATCGATCGCCGGGGCCTCATCCGCGGTGGCGTGACCCTCGGCGCGCTCACGCTGCTGACGGGATGCGACGTCACCGACCAAAGCTCGGTGAATGGCGCGCTGCGCACCGTGTCCACGTGGAACGATCGCGCGCAAGCGGCGCTGTTCAATCCCGACAAGCTCGCGCCGGTCTATCGCAAATCCGACGTGATCCGGCCGCCGCGCTTCAACGCTTATTACAATCTCGAAGATATCAAACCCGTCGATCCCGTCGCGTGGCGCCTCGATTTCGCTGGCGCGGTGGCCAACAAGACGCAGTGGGCGCTCGCCGATGTGATGGCGCTTCCGCAAATCGAGACGATCATCCGCCATGTCTGCGTCGAAGGCTGGAGCTATGTCGGGGACTGGTCCGGCCCGACCTTGCGATCCGTGTTGGAAAAGGTCGGCGCGGACTTGACCAAACCTTTCGTGGGCTTCCACTGCGCCGACGATTACGTGACCTCGATGGACATGCCGACCGCCCTGCATCCCCAAACGATCCTGGCCACCCATTACGATGGCAAGCCGATCACCGACCCCTATGGTTCGCCGGTCCGCGTCCGCACCTCGACCAAGCTCGGATTTAAAAATCCGAAATGGGTCACCGCCATCGAAATCACGGACAAAAACCCTGGCGGCTATTGGGAGGATCGCGGCTATAATTGGTTTAGCGGCCTGTAGGAACGACCGCCGCTCCGCCTTGCCGCGGGCTCGCTTTGCAGCGGCCTCCGGCAAACCAATTATCCATGCTCGGGACCGATCAAATCCTCAGGCCGGCGTAATTTCGCGGACGATGCGAGGAGCCTGCCACGGATGGTTTGTTCGTGCCGAGCGAGCGGCGGACGGCCTGTTTTGCGCCGCGGTTTCCGCTCCCGCGCGGGGGCTTTGGCCCGATGAAGCGAACCGTCGGCTTTCCAGATCGATCCGCGCCATCTGATCCGGGACTAAACCTTTATAAATCAACATCATCGCACGGCCTCAACCGGCCGCGGAAAGCGCGAGGCCAAATTAGATCTTAACCTTTTCCGGATACGAATGCGA
>JARLIW010000082.1 GCA_031291515.1 Beijerinckiaceae bacterium
AAGGGGTTTTCAAGCCTCGTCCTTAAATATTGCCTTGCCAAGTGCGAATACAAGGCGGCTTTTACCAGTTTCCGCCGTCAAACTGCGCAAAGCTCGCACGCGTTCGCACCCCAGCATAAACCCTTTGTTCGCCGCGCCTTTGCGTATATGGGTTTCGCGCTTTTGAAAACGTGAGGGTGCCGCGGACGCATGGCAAGGGAGACGGAATCCGGTATGCGGCACCCTGACAGCGCTCTGGTCGATGCGAAACTTCCCGGCGGTTTTTGGGCCCGATTGCGCCGCCTCTTGCCGCGCAAAGCCGTGAAAATTGGGGATTCCGGCGCCTTGATCGAACGGGCGCGCACGCATGTCGCGCGATTCGATGGGATGCGTTTGATCGCGGGGCCCAAAGGCGCCGCCGATCCGTCCGCGCATGAATTGCGCTTGGCGGTGATTATCCCCACGCGTCTCAAACCTTGCACGACGGAGCCGGGAAGTCGCACGTTCATCGAGCGCGCGATGGAGAGCGCGTTGGCGCAAGTTCTCGATCAGCCGGTGAGCATCACCTTCATCGCGGGGGTGGATGTCGATGCCGAGGTGCCGGAGCGCCTCGCGCGGCGGCCCGATCTCGTGATCGCGCGCAGCGCCGGCCGCTCGCAAATCCTCGCGCTCAATGCCGCGATCGCGGCCGCGGGCCAGGCTTATGATTTCGTCGCCTTTCTCGAAGACGACGATCTCTGGGCGCCCACGTTTTTGGCCTGGTCGCTTCTCGCCTTGGTGGATCACGATTTCGTCTCGATGTCGCATGTCGAAATCGACGAGAGCGGCAAGCCGGTCAACATTCAGGATTTCCCGACGCCGTCGAGCTGGTTGATGCCGGCCGCGACGCTCGCGCGGGTCGGCGCCGTCGATTTGAAATCGAAATGGCATTACGACAACGACTGGCTCGGCCGTCTCGGCGAGTCGGGGCTGCGCCGCTGTCATCTCGTGGAAAAAGCCGCGCCACTATCCTTGCCGCGCCGCTTGCTGCGGCCGGGCATCGGGCATTTGTTGCGGGATGCCGGACCTGACATCACGATTCTGCGCCACGCGTCGGACCAGCCGCTCGTGATCCGGCTGGTCCATTCGGGATCGGGCACGGCGGCGGTGCGCTCGGGTGGCCCCGCGGCGCGCGAAAGCAAGAACGAATACAGATGGTTGGTCGCGCGCTACGGGCGTATTCCGTGGTAAATTTTCGAGGCCCGCATGCGTGAAACTCTGATCGACGTCATCATTCTTGCCGGTGGAAAAGGGACGCGGCTGCAAAGCGTCGTGTCCGACGTGCCAAAACCGCTCGCGCCCGTCGCGGGACGGCCGTTCCTCGATTATCAATTCGATCTGTTGCGGGCCGCGCCGTCGCTTGGCCGGGTCGTCTTGGCGATCGGTCATTTGGCCGAGCGCGTCATCGCCCATTATAGCGGGGATCGGAAACCTGGTTTCGATCTCGCCTTCGCCGTCGAGACCGAGCTTTTGGGGACCGCCGGCGCGGTGCGCAACGCTCTGCCACTGACCTCGAGCGCCCAGGTTCTCGTGTTGAACGGCGATAGTATTTTCCACTGGGACGTCGAGGCGTTGCGCGCCCGGCACCAGACCAGCGGCGCGCAAGCGACGATTTCGCTGCTCGAGGTCGCGGATGTCAGCCGCTATGGCGCCGTCGCGGTCGAGGATGGCTTCGTGACATCGTTTCAGGAAAAATCGGCGATCGCCCGGCCGGGAACCATCAATGCCGGCGTCTATCTCTTCGAGCGAGTGGTGCTCGAGGGGATCGCGGCGAACCAAGTCGTCTCGATGGAACGTGACATTCTGCCGGGGCTCGCCGCTCGCCGGGCCCTTGCGGCGCTGGCGTTCAAGTCCGATTTCATCGATATCGGGCTCCCAGAGACCTACAAATTGGCGGAGACGTTCATTCCCCGCCTTCTGGAGCGGGGTCGGCCCAAGACGTAAACCCGCGGTTTGCTCGAACGTATGAGCGGGTTCTCGCGATGAATTCCGCCCTGTGTGTCCTGGGGGACTCTCGACGCGAGACGGGTTTTCCCGTAACAGTCTGGCAACGATAGAAACCACCACTAGAAAGAGTTTATGTCTCGTGGTTTGAATTCGTGGTGACTTGATAGATGCAAGGAAGTTTGTTCTTCCGGGGATATGCGGCGCAAACCACCGTGGATTTCATAATTCGTAAGTTTCCGAGCCAAAAGTGACGAGTGGGTTCGGGCTTTCGCCAAGGGATGAATGAATGCGTCGTCTAAGCCGGGTGTCTTTGGTTGGAAGTGTTTGCGTTTACGCATTCCTCGCGCTTCCAGGGTGCTCGATCATCCCGACCGCGGGGCCGAGCACGGGCTCGGTCACCGATCAGGGCGGCGCTCAGACGCCGCCGCGCTACGAGTTCGTCGATCTGACGTCCGAGGTCACCGCCGTTTTGGAACAGCGCGAGCCGCCGGGGTTGTTCGCGCATTTCGGCGATTATCGCGTGACCGACGAGCCGCGGATCGGCATCGGCGATTCGATCCGCGTCACGATTTGGGAGGCGAGTTCGGGCGGTCTGTTTTCGGCGCCTCTGCTCGACAAGGTGAGCACCGGATCGAACAGCGCCACCATTCCCGAGCAAATCGTCGGCCGCGACGGGGCGATCACGGTGCCCTATGCCGGGCGGGTTCCCGTCGCCGGGCGCACCACGCGCGAGGTGCAGAGCGTCGTCGAAAAGGCGTTGGAGGGCAAGGCCATCCAGCCGCAGGTGCTGATCAATGTGACGCATTCGCTCAACAACAGCGTGTCGGTCGGCGGCGAAGTCACCACGGGCGCCCGCATTCCGCTCTCGGTCAAGGGTGACCGTTTGCTCGATGTGATCGCCGCGGCCGGGGGCGTGCGCGCGCCGGTCAACGAAACCTTCGTCGAATTGTCGCGCGGGTCCAAGACCACGCGCGTCGCCTTGGTCCGGGTCATCGCCAATCCCAAGGAAAACATCTATCTGCGGCCCAACGACGTTCTGACGCTGGTGCGCGAACCGCAAACCTTCATCGCCTATGGGGCGACCGGGCGAAACGCGGAAATTCCGTTCGAGGCGGACGGCATTTCGCTCGCCCAGGCGCTCGCCAAGGCGGGCGGCCTGCTCGACGAGCGGTCGGACCCGCAAGGCGTGTTCATCTTCCGCTACGAGCCCGACAGCATCGCGCGCCAATTCGATCCG
>JARLIW010000306.1 GCA_031291515.1 Beijerinckiaceae bacterium
CCGCAGCGGATGCGGCAACCTCGGGCGCGGGCGGAGCGGCGGCCGGGGCTTCGGGCGCGGCGATCACCGGAAGCGGTGGCGTGACCGCGGCGGGCGCTTCGGGCGCGGCCGGCGGCGTTGACGGCGAAGCTTCGGGCACGGCGGCGACCGGCGCCGGCGCGACGGGCGTTTCCGGCGTGGGTTGCGAGACGGGCGCCGCCGCCGCCGCGGTTTGGGTCTGCGCCGGGGACTTGGACGCGCTATCCAGGGCCGGTTCCGCAGGCGCGGGCGAAGCCATTTCCGCCTTGACCTCCTGGCCAGGTCCGATTTTCACCTTTCCAAAGGCGAAACCGTGAGCCCGCAGCTTGTCCCGGACCGCCCGAACCCATTTGTTCGGATCATCGACCGGACGCTTTAGAATTTTCATGAACAGGTAGGAGTTTTTCTCGGGCGAGATCGCTTCCAACCCAACATCCGAAGACGACAACAAGGTCCAGTCACTGGGGAGATCCAACGCCAAGACCGGGGCTGACGATGGCAGCTTGAGTTCCTTCGCCTGAAGCGCCTGCGTTTGCAGCAGGACGAGAGCTAGGAGAGCGGCGGAATGCTTATACATCGAAGAACTTTCATCAGGGGCAGCGCGGCGGACACAGCCTATTAAACGCGATTGCTCGAATCGCGCATCGTCCGAACGTCGAATTTAGAGTCAGATCGGCAACGAGAATAGCCGGGCTCGGGTTGCGGCGCGAGCGGCCTCTGGCACGCTCGGCCGGCCGCCAAAAGATTCGACCGCCGAAATCGCTTGGGCCAAGCCCGGGCTGATCTCGCCATCGAAGGGCGTCCCGTCAGCCAGCGCGGCGGTGGCCTGCCGCTCGGCCCATGTGCCTCCGAGATCCACGGCAAGGAACAAGGCGAGCAAGCCCCTCGGCGCGGCGCTGTCCGTTCGCGCCAGCGCGTAAAGGTTGATCAGGCGCTTGACGGCTCGCGGCGAGCCGCCGGCGAGCGGCGCCAGAACGCCGAGAAGCTCCCCTTCCCGTTCGCTCAAGGGCTCGTCGAGCAGCGAATGCGCGGGATCGATCCGCGCCTTCGGCGCGGCGGCCGGCGCCCGGCCCACCGCATGAGTCACGAGCGTCTCATAATCGGATGCGGTCGCGCGCGCATCGAGCGACAGCGGCACCTGCACCCAGCGCTCGAGGTCCGCGCGCGTCGCCGCGAGCTGTTGCGGATCGGCGGCGGCGAGGACGACGACGCCGCTCACGGCCGCAATGCGATGCAGCGTCGCGAAAATCTGCCGGGCCCGCTCCGGCGCAACGGATTCGAATTGATCAAGCGCGAGCACGATGCGACGCGGCGCCAATCCCTTGGCTTGAAATCTGTCGTCGCGCAGCAAACCGCCGAGACTTGTGAAAAATCCCTCCGCTTGCGCGGCGGCGCTGGCCTCGAAGGGCGGCGGATCGAGCAAGCCGCCGTGCGCTCCCTCTCCGCCCGCGCGCCGTTCGGCCTCGGCGGCCGCGCGGCTCAAGCGCTCGACGTCGCCGGCCAAAATATCGACGCGCTTGGTCTGATGCGCGTAGAGGCTGCCGAGATCGCGGCGGCGGTTCTCGAGATCGGCCCGCAGCAAGCGCACGCCGGCGAACACGGGGCGCAGAAACCCCGCCGCGCGCAACAGATTGAGCGCGATGAGGAAGGCCGCCGCGACATAAGCGGCCTTGCGGCCGATCGCGAGCAACCCGATGTGATCGGTCATCCAAGCCTCGGCGGCGACGACGAATTGCGGCCCGTTGCGTAGCGCCGCGAGCCACGTCTCCTTCGTATCGATCGCGACATCGAGGCCAAAGCCCACCAGGGCAAGCAGAACGGCCCAGACGATCAGCCGCAATTGTCCCTTGAATTCGAACAGCGCGCGCGGCAGCAAGCCGAGCAGCCCGCCGCTTTCGCTCGCCGCCGCGACCAAATCCTTGTAATTCCGGACGCCGTCGCCCCTAAAGCCAAAGGCAGTCAGCCGATGTTCGATCCGCGCGCGATTGGCGCGGGCATAGCTGTCGATCTGCGAGCCGGCGGATTCGTACAGCACGGTTTCGGTCAGCCGCGCGAGGCGCGAGCCCGATTCTTCCAACGTGCGGCGCTCGGTATCCAGGCGGCGGCGCGCCGCGTCGAGCTTTTCGTTGATCTCCACCAGCACCGCGTGCGGATCGCGGACGGCCTGCGCGATTTCGCGCGCCAATTCGGGATAGGGCTGCCGCAATCCGGCGTGAATGCGCGCCGCGAGCGCCAAGGCGGGATCGCCGTCAAGCCCGCCGACATCCACCGCTTGGATATGAATGCGCGGATAAAACGGACCCAGCACGGCCTTCGACGCTGCGGCCGCGACGTCATGAATCCGCGCGACGAGATAGGCCAAGGCGAAGCTCTTGCCCGCGCCCGGTCGGCCGAAGAGGCCAATGGCGAGCGGCGTGCGCGTGCCACGATGCGCCGCGACTTCCGCCAGCAGATCGAGAGCGGGAGCGACGCCCAGCGCATCCTCGCCGGAGGGCACGTCGCCCGCGAAAACGGCCCGATTCGGCGAGGCAGGCGGCGCCGGAATGATGACGGGCGGCAACTCAATCCCGGTGGCGGCGGGAAGCGCGGGCTGAGACGCCAGTGGCGCCGCCGGTTCCGTGCCCCGGTTTGCCGGTCCGAAGGACCCGAAATCGCGCAATCCCAAATCCGTCACGCAAAGCTCTCCCGCATTCATAGCGCCAGTATCGCATCATCCGGAAATCAAGCGCGCGCGGCACCTAGTCATTGGATTGTGACAGCGGCAAGACCGCGTCGCAATATGGTTGCGCTCGCGTGCACAGGGAATGTCGGGGAACCTGGCCATCATCTAGAGTTGAAATCGGGCTTCGGCCGATTTCATCGTAGCAGCAAACCCGTGATCATGATCGTAACGACCCAAGCTGCAAGCATCGCACCGAACTTTTGAGGCAATCAGATGACCCCGGCCACCGGCCTCGACGGTCCCATACGTGTCGAGGATGCGCGGCACTAAATCCTGGACCCGGATCGATCCGCCCGCTAGAACAGGCGCTCCCAACTCCTCTTTGCAGGCGAGACGCAAGCCCCATGGCGCGGCAGTTCATTTATCATATGGAAGGTCTTACCAAGACCTATCCGACCGGCAAGAAGGTGCTCGACAACGTGCACCTGTCGTTCTACCCCGACGCGAAGATCGGCGTTCTCGGCATCAACGGCTCGGGTAAATCGACGCTGCTGCGGATCATGGCCGGCATCGACACCGAGTATCAGGGCGAAGGCTTCGTCGCCGAGGGCGCCAAGGTCGGCTATCTCCCGCAGGAACCGCCGCTCGACGACAGCCTCGACGTGCGCGGCAACGTCATGCTCGGCGTCTCCGAAAAGCAGGCCGTCCTCGACCGCTACAACGACCTCGCGATGAACTATTCCGACGAGACGGCGGACGAGATGACGCGTCTCCAGGACGTGATCGAGGCGCAGAATCTGTGGGATCTCGATTCCCAGGTCGAGCAGGCGATGGACGCGCTCGGCTGCCCGCCCGACGACTGGCCCGTCGACAAGCTCTCGGGCGGCGAGCGCCGCCGCGTCGCACTATGCAAGCTGCTGCTCGAAAAGCCCGACCTGCTGCTGCTCGACGAACCGACCAACCATCTCGACGCCGAGACGGTGAATTGGCTCGAAGGCCATTTGCGCAACTACGAGGGCGCGATCCTGATCGTGACCCACGATCGCTACTTCCTCGACAATGTCACCGGCTGGATCCTCGAACTCGACCGCGGCCGCGGCATCCCGCACGAGGGCAACTACACCTCCTACCTCAAGCAGAAGGCCAAGCGCCTGTCGCTCGAGAAGAGCGAGGATTCGTCGCGCCAGAAGCAGATCGAGATGGAAGCCGAGTGGATGGGCTCGTCGCCCAAGGCGCGGCAGGCCAAGTCCAAGGCGCGTATCCAGCGCTACCAGGACCTCGTCGACAAGCAGGCGACGCGCGTCCCCTCGGTCACCCAGATCGTCATTCCGGTGGCCGAACGGCTCGGCAACAACGTCGTCGAGTTCACCGGCCTTTCCAAGGGATTCGGCGACAAGCTGCTGATCGACAATCTGACGTTCAAGCTGCCGCCCGGCGGCATCGTCGGCGTGATCGGCCCCAACGGCGCCGGCAAGACGACCTTGTTCAGGATGATCACCGGCCAGGAAAAGCCCGACAAAGGCGACATCAAGGTCGGCGAGAGCGTGCAGCTCGGCTACGTCGATCAGTCGCGCGATTCGCTCGATCCCAAGCACAACGTCTGGGAGGAAATCTCCGAGGGCAACGAGATCATCTATCTCGGCAAGCAGGAGATCAACTCGCGCGCCTATACCGGCGCCTTCAACTTCAAGGGGCCGGACCAGCAGAAGAAGGTCGGCCAGCTCTCGGGCGGTGAACGCAACCGCGTCCACCTCGCCAAAATGTTGAAGAAGGGCGCCAATCTGCTGCTGCTCGACGAACCGACCAACGATCTCGACGTCGAGACGCTGCGCGCGCTCGAAGACGCGCTCACCGATTATGCCGGCTGCGCGGTGATCATCTCGCATGATCGCTTCTTCCTCGATCGCATCGCGACCCACATGCTCGCCTTCGAGGGCGATGGGCATGTCGAATGGTTCGAGGGCAATTTCGCCGATTACGAGGAAGACAAGAAACGCCGCCTCGGCGTCAGCGAGCTCGTTCCGCATCGGATGAAGTACAAGAAGTTCACGCGGTAAGTGGAAATCCTCCTCCGCGCAGCGGGGGAGGGGGACCATGCGGAGCATGGTGGAGGGGGCGGGTGCGCTTCGACGCCATTCAGATTTCAACCGGCCCGGAGATGCCGGAAGGTTGCCGGGGTCATTCCGGGGCAGGAGCAGCCGTGTGCAGCCCCCTCCACCGCCTCCGGCGGTCCCCCTCCCCCGCTTCGCGTGGGAGGATTTTCACCCTTCAAGCTCGCGGCGCGCATTCTCCCGCGCTTGCATCTCGCGCTCCGCATGGACGCAGTGATACAAACGCGGGCAGGCTACTACCCTCTCCAAAAAATCTCTCCGCGACCTCAGCCAATCACCCGGATC
>JARLIW010000307.1 GCA_031291515.1 Beijerinckiaceae bacterium
GGTGTGCTGAGGGAAGAGAGCGGCACAAACGCCTTCTTGGGCTCCGGCTTCGGCTCCACCGCTTCCTTGTGGACTTTGAAGAGGCGCTCCTGGATCGGCGTCGACGTCACGAAGTCCTCGTAGGCCTGCGCGAGATGGGCGCGGCAAAATTCGCGGATCTCGAGATCATCGCGTCCCTCGAAGAGGCCGTCGATATGACTTCCTTTGAGATATTGCCCCATGCGGCGCAGGATATGGAGGCGCGCGACCTGAACGACGGTCGGTTCGAAGGGGACGTCGAGATAGACGAAAAAGTCTTCCGCCGTGGAGAGGCGTCCGAGATCGTCAAGCACGCTCATAATCTTCAATGCTCCCTCTTTGCGGCCTGATTGCCGCGATGCGATCCGTGGTGGCGGGCGTGTCGACGCGATTAAACTCTGGCGCGTCTTGGTCGCCTTCCCCACGCTGCGCCAAATGTCCGTGCAACCGTCCTTGAACATGGGCGAGCCGCGCCTCGAGAAAGTCGATTCGATCGATGAGGCGGTTGAGCGCGTCGCCGACGGGATCGGGAATCAAATGATGCTCGAGATCGATCCGCCCGTCGAAACGGCGGCGGTCGCGGTGATCACGGACAATCCGGCCGGGAATCCCCACCACCGTCATGCCCGGCGGGACATCCGACACCACGACGGAATTCGCGCCGATACGCGCCGCTTTCGACACCGTAATCGGTCCGAGGATCTTCGCGCCGGCGCCAATCAAGACGCCGTCCTCGATCGTCGGGTGACGTTTGCCTGGCGACCAGCTCGTCCCGCCGAGGGTCACGCCATGATAGATTGTCACGTCGTTCCCGATCACGGCCGTTTCGCCGATCACCACGCAGGCGCCGTGATCGATGAAAAACCGTCGTCCAATGGACGCGCCGGGATGGATATCGACATTCGTCACCAGCCGTCCAAACCATGAAAGAATACGTGCCGGGAACCGCAGGCCATGCCGCCACAAACGATTCGCCACGCGGTGGATGACGACGGCGTGCACGCCCGGATAGGTCAACACGATTTCGACCGTGTGACGCGCGGCCGGATCGCGCGCCTTGACGCAGCGGATATCCTCGAGGACGAGCGTCCAAATGTTCAATTGTTCGCTCACTTGCGGAGTCCTCGTTGGGTTCGTGTGAGATCGAAATTGCGCGTCAGACGACTTTCAACTTGTCGCGCGAGACTGGAAGGGTTGGGTCAGTCGCCGCATGAAATTTGATCAAGTCGATTTCGTTGACGGGTCGCTTGAGCGATGCCGCCGCCGTCCGGACCAGTTCGAGAACCTGCCGCGCCCGGCTCTCGTCGACGGGCAGGCCGATGGCGGAAAGCGCGTTCGCGACCGCCGCCGTTCCCGAATGCTTGCCGAGAACGATGCTGCGGGTCCGGCCAAACAAAGCCGGATCCAAAAACTCGTAGCAGCGCGGATCGCGAAGAAGGCCGGAGACATGGATTCCGGATTCATGGGCAAAGGCCGCCGAGCCGACGATGGGCTTTGCGGCCGGGATGGGGCGGCCGGCGGCCGAGGCCACGAGTTCCGCCAATCCCGGAAGCTGGGTCAGATCGATCGATGTTTTCCGGCCGGCGATCTGTCTGAGCGCGGCGACGACTTCCTCGAGCGCGGCGTTTCCCGCGCGTTCGCCGAGGCCGAGAACGCAGACGCTCGCATGATTGGAGCCGCCGCGAATCGCGGCGAGTGTATTTGCCGTGGCCAATCCCAGATCGTCGTGACCATGAAATTCGAGCTCGAGGTCCGTTTCGGCGCGAAGCGACCGGAAGATCTCGTAGGTCGCGAAGGGGTCGAGCACGCCGAGCGTGTCGGCGAAGCGGAACCGATGCGCGCCGGCTTCTTCGGCAACGGCGATGACGGAACGAAGAAAATCGAAATCGGCCCGGCTCGAATCTTCTCCGCCCAGGGCGACCGCGAGACCGCGACCTCGCGCATAAGCCACGACGCGTTGGATGCGCGCGATGACGTCTTCGCGTGTCGACCGGAATTTGACCCAGATCTGCCGGTCCGAAACGGGCACGGACAGGTTGACTCGCTTCACGCCGGACTTGATCGCCGCATCGACATCGGCTTCGCTCATGCGGCACCAAGCGATCACGGCGGGACGCGACACGGCCGACGCCACCGCCGCGATGGATTCGATTTCCACTTCGCCCATCGCGGGAATACCAGCCTCGATTTCATCGACGCCGGCCGCTTCGAGCTTTCGCGCGATCTCGATTTTCTCGCGCAAGGTAAAGGCGACGCCGGGCGCCTGTTCGCCATCGCGCAATGTCGTATCGTTGATGACAACCTTGGGAAGGTTAAACGGCATGAGAGTCATTGGTGTCCCTTTCGGGGTCGTGACCCGGCGACGTGCCGACTGTCTCGCGGTCGAGCCAAGGCGGCGACATCGCCCTCAGGCGCGAGATGATCGTCGGCAGGCAATCGATCGTCCGGTCAATTTCGGCCTCGGTCGTTTCTCGGGACAGCGAGAAACGAATGGCACCGCGTAAGGCCACCGCCGGCACTTTCATCGCGCGAAGGACGTGGGAAGGCTCCATCGACCCCGAGGCGCAAGCCGAACCCGACGACGCGGCAATCCCCTCGCGGTCGAGATTGAGCAAGATAGGTTCGCTATCGAGAAAGTCGAAGGATATGTTGGACGTGTTCGGCACTCTGTGCTCGACGTCGCCATTGATGCGGCAATGGCTGATGGACCCCATGATGCCCTGCTCAAGCCGGTCGCGCAGCGCGCGAATGTCGTTCGTGTCGCCGTCCAGGGCCGCATGCGCGAGTTGCGCGGCCTTTCCGAGCCCGACGACGCCCGGCACATTCTCCGTGCCGCCGCGCCGTCCGCGCTCCTGGCGGCCACCAAGAATGAGCGGCTTGAATTTGACGCCCTTGCGAACATAAAGCGCGCCGATTCCCTTTGGCCCGTGCAGCTTGTGGCCGGAGAGCGAAAGCATGTCGATCGCGCTCGTCTTGAGATCGAGCGCGATCTTGCCGACGGCCTGAACCGCGTCGCTATGAAACAGCGCCCCCGCGTCATGGGCCAGCGCCGCCAAGTCCTCGACAGGGAACAACGTCCCCGTTTCGTTATTGGCCCACATGATGGTTGCGAGACAGGTTCGCGGCCCGAGCGCGCGCTTGTAGGCGTCGAGATCCAAGCGGCCGCACGAGTCGACGCCAATGTAATGGACGGTGATCCCGCGCGTTTTTTGAAGATGCCCAAGTAGCGACAATATCGCGGGATGTTCGACCGCGCTGGTGATGATTTCGTCGCGCCCGGGTTGGGTCTCCAGCGCGGACAGGATGGCCGTATTGTCGGATTCTGTCCCGCCCGAGGTGAAGACGATTTCATGATCGAACGCGGCGCCAATCAAGGCCTGCACATCTTGCCGGGCCTGCCTGATCGCGCCCGAGACCTCCGAGCCGAAAGCGTGGGTCGAAGAGGCGTTGCCAAACTGCGCGCCGAAGAATGGTAGCATGGCCGCCACCACGTCGGAGACGGTGCGTGTCGTGGCGTTGTTATCGAGATAAACCGGTGCCACGACGCCGCCCCCTAATGCGTGGGTCTGACTCCGCCCATGGGAACGGGAACCAGTCGTACGAATTCACCGAGCTTTTCGATGATGCGAGACTGGATGCCTTCCAACGTGGCGCTGGCGAGCTTGCACAAGACGCAGGCGCCAGATAGTTTGACCATCACCTTGTTGCCGTCGATTCCCACAAAGACGCAATCCCCGCCGTCGCGGCGAAGATTGGGGCGAACCTCTTCGATCACCTCGTTGATGACCTCGATCCACCGCGCTTCGCGCGCTTCTCGTGTTTGCGTTTGCGCGATCTGTTCGGCTTCGGCGAGCATGACATCTCCAAGTTCCGGCATGGCAATTGATCCAATGAGGGGATTAGCTGAAGGACTTTCCGCAGCCGCAGCTCGACGTCGCGTTCGGGTTCTCGAACGTGAAACCCGACCCTTCGAGCGCCACCACGAAATCGATCGTCGTTCCGGCTAAAATTTCGTGGCTATTCGATTCGACGAACAGTTTGATGCCGTCGCGCTCGATGACCGTGTCATCCGGCTTGGCTTCGTTCACCAAGCCCATGAGGTATTTGTAACCGGCGCATCCGCCGGTTTCGACCATGATGCGCAGACCA
This sequence comes from Beijerinckiaceae bacterium, assembly GCA_031291515.1. Lineage (GTDB taxonomy): Bacteria > Pseudomonadota > Alphaproteobacteria > Rhizobiales > Beijerinckiaceae > RH-AL1. The sequence continues at coordinate 4,168 of JARLIW010000307.1, forward strand.
TCCACGGGTTCCGTGGCCGCGCCGATCGCGGTCTTGACAGCATTCAGCGCGCTATTGGTCAATGTAATCATGTGCGCCTATCCCCGCGTCTCAAGTCTCTGGAGGACTCGGTGGCAAGACGTGTGCCATATTGGAAGCCGTTGATTTATCTTACTAAAGTAAACTTTGTGCCATGGGCTTCGTGGCGTTGTCCGGTTTGCGACACGTATGATTCAGGACCATCGCCATATCCTTATTCGATCGGCGCGGATTTCAGATCGATCGCGCGGAAAACCGCGCAGCGCTTGAACACATCGAGCGATGGCGCGATCTTTTTGTGGCTGCAATATTTGGCGACGAGCTTGGTCAATCCTTTAATGTCCCGGCCGCTTGCCGCCGGGAACGTGTCGAC
>JARLIW010000083.1 GCA_031291515.1 Beijerinckiaceae bacterium
ACCATCCCGCCGAGATCCGTGCCGCTATCGTATTGCGCGACCGTCGCCAAATCCTTGTCGCCGCGGCCGGAGATGTTGACCACCATCAGGTGTTCGCGCGCGCGGTCCTGCGCCGCCTCGAACACCCGCGCCAGCGCGTGCGCGGGCTCGAGCGCGGGGATGATCCCCTCGAGTCTGGCGCAGCGATGGAACGCTTCCACCGCCTCGGCATCCGTGGCGGAGAGATAGGTCACGCGGCCGGATTCGTTGAGCCATGAATGTTCAGGACCGATTCCGGGATAATCAAGACCGGCCGAAATCGAATGGCCTTCCTCGATCTGGCCGTCGGCATCCATCAGGAGATAAGTCCGGTTGCCGTGCAGCACGCCGGGCCGTCCGCCAGCCAGCGAGGCCGCATGCTTTTTATCGAGCCCGTAGCCCGCCGCCTCGACGCCGAACAGTTCGACGCTGGGGTCGTCGAGGAACGGATGGAAAATTCCGATCGCATTGGAGCCGCCGCCGATACAGGCAAAGATCGAGTCGGGCAGACGCCCCTCGGCGGCCAGCATCTGCACTTTGGTCTCGTCACCAATCACGGATTGAAAATCGCGGACCATGGCGGGATAGGGGTGTGGTCCGGCCGCCGTGCCGATGCAATAAAACGTGTCGTCGACATGGGCGACCCAATCGCGCAGCGCCTCGTTCATCGCATCCTTGAGTGTGCGCGCGCCCGACTGAACCGGCACGACGGTCGCGCCCAGCATGTTCATGCGATAGACGTTCGGCTTTTGCCGCTCGACGTCCACCGCGCCCATATAGACGATACATTCGAGCCCAAACCGCGCGCAGGCGGTGGCGGTGGCGACGCCGTGCTGGCCCGCGCCCGTCTCGGCGATAATGCGCTTCTTGCCCATGCGCCGCGCGAGCAGGATCTGGCCCAGGACATTGTTGATCTTATGCGCGCCGGTATGGTTGAGCTCCTCGCGCTTGAAATAGACTTTGGCGCCGCCGGATTTGCCGGCCTCGCTGGCTTTTTCGCGCAAATGCTCCGTCAGCCGCTCGGCGTAATAGAGCGGGCTGGGCCGTCCGACATAGTGGGTCAGGAGGGACTTGAACTCGGCCTGAAACGCCGGGTCGATCTTGGCGGCTTCGTAATGCGCCTCGAGATCGAGGATCAACGGCATCAAGGTTTCCGCGACGAAACGACCGCCGAATATGCCGAACCGGCCACGCTCGTCGGGGCCGTGGCGAAAGGAATTGGGAACGTCGATGGTCACGATGGCCGCCTATGTACGATTGAAGCAGTGAGCTTTATCCGATTGCCGGGATCGATCCAAGCGCTTCGCCCGCGTTTCGCGCCAGCGTGACAAAGCGCGCGATTTTCCCGGCGTTTTTGACGCCGGGGCTCGTCTCGACGCCGGAGGAGACGTCGACCCCTTGGGCGCCGGTCTCGGCCACGGCGCGGGCCACGTTCTCGCAAGTGAGGCCACCCGCCAGCAGCCACGGCTTGCGGACGCGCAATCCACGCAGCAGCCGCCAATCAAAGGCGACGCCATTGCCGCCGGGCATTGGCGCGTCGCTGGGCGCCCGCGCGTCGAACAGCAGATAATCGGCCACCGCATCAAACCGCGCGGCCTCGTCGAGGTCTCGGGCGGAAGCCACGCCGATCGCGCGCATCACCGGTAGGCCGAACCGCGCCCGAACGTAGGAGACGCGCTCGGGCGTCTCTTGTCCATGCAGTTGCAGCATGTCCGGCGCCAAGGCCTCGATGATGGCGGCAAGCGCGGCGTCATCCGCGTCGACGGTCAGCGCGACTTTGCGCGCCCGCCCGGCCACGCGGGCGCCGAGCGCCTGCGCGCGGTCCAGCATGACATGCCGGGGGCTCGCCTCGAAGAACACGAAGCCGACCATGGCGGCGCCCGCTGACAGCGCGGCGTCGAGACCAGCGGCATCGGAAAGACCACAAATTTTGACGGTCAACACGCGAACCTTCGCCTCTTGAACAGAGCCCCGGACCGGGAGCGCGAACGGGCCCACGAATCTCGCGGGCCGGAGAATCCATATGTTAATTCTGGAGCCGGAAACAATTCAGCTGACGTCGTAACTCTGATCCAGGCTTAAGGCGCGAGTTGCGACGCGGCCATCGAGGTCAGATAAACCAAACAAAGGTCAAGCCAATAGAGCCCGAGCCGCGTAGCGCTGAACTCGCCTAGCGAACGAGGACCCGGCCCGGCATCGCGGCGGTGGGAACCTTCTCACGCAGCTGGGCCGCTTCCTCTTGCCACTGCTCCGCCTCGTTGCGCGCGGCCCTCGCCTTTCGCCGGTGAGAGCCCTGCGTCAACCACGTCGCGGTGCCGCCAATGATCACCCCGACGATCAAAACAGCGAACATCACGGCAAAGAGCGGCGCTTTGACAAAAGCCCCGGCAACGTCAGGCGACGAAAACGGATCGAAAGAGACCGTCACGATGGCGCGATTCGCAATCGAAAAAGCCAGAATCGCAATCCCGACCGGAATAAGAACGAGAAGCTTCAGAAACTTGACCATTCCGGATTCCAACTCCCCTTTTCAGCATAATCCATGGCAGGCGCAGCACGCACCGTGCTTTACGCCATGCTCCGGCCTTAGGCTAGAAGTTAGACTGTTCCAAAAGGTGGAATGAGCCGGATCTCTTACGAACTCAGGTAACCCTCGTTGAGCCGTTCCCGCATTTCCTTGCCCGTCTTGAAGAAGGGGACGGATTTTTCTTCGACCTCGACATGAACGCCCGTGCGTGGATTGCGCCCGACGCGGGCATCCCGGCGCTTGACGGAAAATGCCCCGAACCCCCGGAGTTCGACACGGTCCCCGCGCGTCAGCGCCTTCGTGATCTCCTCGAGAATCGCATTCACGATCTTCTCGACATCCCTGAGATAGAGGTGAGGATTACGATCCGCGATCCGTTGGATCAATTCTGACTTAATCATTCCACCCTTCCCATCGACCTATCTCTGGAGGATAGCCCGATTTGCTTGTCCGAATATTACCCAACGTCCGGGTTAACGCCTGGATCCGCCGCTAGTTCGCACCCAACCGAAAAACCATTCCGGCCAGTCGTCCTTGAGAACCAGGGTGAAAAATCAAACAAAATGAACCGGATGCCCGATTCAGTCAGCAAGCTGAGCCTGCCAAATCGTCAACAGACCGTCAAGGGACTTCCCCTCAGTCAAGCGGCCCGCCTGCTCAATGACATCGGCAAAGGCCGTCAGGCCGAGCATGCGAGCGCCGCCAGCCACGGCGTTAAACAGTCCAAACCCCGAAAACGGCGCCGACCTCTTCCAATCGACGACCGGAAGATTCTTGGCGACGCCGCGCGAGGTCTCGAGATATTGAATCGCCTCGCGTTCCTCGCCGAGTCCGTCGACGAGGTGCAGACCGACGCCTTGACGCCCGGTAAACACGCGTCCATCGGAGACCGCGACCAACCCCGCATCATCAAGATTTCGGCGCTCCTTCACCAACGTCTTGAACCAATCGTAGCTGTCGGCGACCAAGGCGGCGATCGCGGCATGCGCCTCGGGCGAGGTCGGCTCCAACCCGTTCGGCGAGGCTTTGAGGGGCGACGACTTGATCGTCTCCACCTTCACGCCAATCGTATCCAACACCTTGGAGACATTTGGGAATTGAAACAGGACGCCGATCGACCCGACGAGCGACGTCCCCTGCGCGACAATATGGTCGGTTCCAATCGCCGCGATATAGCCCCCCGACGCCGCAAGGCCTCGAACCACCGCCACGGTCGGCTTTTTCGCGGCGACCCGGCGAATCGCCTCATAGAGTCGCTCCGCCCCCGCCGTCGTTCCGCCGGGACTGTCGATCGAAATGATCGCGGCCTTGGCATTCGACGTTTCGACATCGTGGAGAAGCTTGATCGTATCACGGTCGCCGGTGATGATCCCATCGATCGAAACGCGCGCGATATGCGGCACGAGAGAACTCGCGCCACCCCGGCCACTCAGCCGCCACCCGGCAGCCAAGACAACGATCGCGAGAATCACAAAAGCGGCGGCACGCCAGAAAGTGAGACGCCGCTGCAAACGGCGTCGGTCGACGAGCTGATCGGACGATAACGGCATGTAAACCTAATCCCTAAGGACGAAACGAACCAACGGCCGGAGTCACGCGGCGACCATAACCGGCAATAACCGGGATCGCCATTTTTTTTGAGCGCCCCCTCATCACAAATCGCGGCGGTCGCCGCCTAAGTGATCTCTCCGAGGAAAGACCGCGCTGGCCTGTAATCCCGAAAATCCTCAACTTTGTGGCAATGAGCTAAACCGCGCCGACGCGATCGGCCGCCATCAAGGCCAGCCCCGAGGCGACCGACTGAAATGCATCGCCTTGGTGGATTTTCTCGCCGGGAAAACGCCGGTCGAACAGCGCGCGCACGGCGGGCACGTAGGAGGTTCCGCCGGTGATGAACACCGCGTCGACGCCGGACGCCGCGAGGCCCGCAAGCTGCAGCGCCTCGTCGATCGCGCCGTCGATTCGCGCAAGATCGGGAGCGATCCAGCTTTCGAAATCCGCCCGCGCGACCTCCGTCTCGATCCGCACCCCTTCGCCTTCGAATAAAAGGGTCGCCTTGTCGTCACGCGACAGAGCGGCCTTCAGATCGCCGATGACGCGATAGAGCGCGAAGCCCATGTCCATTTCGACGATGGTGGCGAGCGCCTCCAATTCCGTTTCGCGATCGCTCGCCGCCGCGAGCTTGCGCAGCTCGCTCAAAGTGTCTCCGCTTTTGAGCCAGGAGAGCTGGTGCCATTGCGAAAAGGAAGCATGGTAGAAAGCCGGAATCGGCAAGCGCTTTTCAAACGAGCGATAGGTCGCGCCCTTGCCCAGATGCGGCGCGACGGCATGATCGATGATGCGATAATCGAACGTATCGCCCGCGATGCCGACGCCGCTGTGCGAAAGCGCCTTGGCCTCGAGCCGCCCCTCCACATGGGAAAAACGCATGAGCGAGAAATCGCTGGTGCCACCGCCAAAATCGGCGACGAGCACGGTTTCGTCGCGCTTGAGATTGCGCGCATACCAATAAGCGGCGCCGAGCGGTTCGTAGGCGAGATCGATATGTTGCAACCCGACTTGGGCATAGGCGGTCTCGAGCCGGGCGCAGGCCAAGGTTTCGCTTGCATTGGCGCCGGCGAAGACGACCGGGCGCCCGCAGGCGACCGAACAATAGTCGGGCAGACGGAATCCCTCGAGCAGATGCCCGAGAAAGGCCGCGACCAAATCCTCGATGGTAAAACGCTTGCCGTAAAGCCGCGTCTCCGAAAACAAGGTGCTCGCGAGATGGGTCTTGAGCGATTGGATGAAACGCTGCTCCCCGACCGGCTTCGCGGCGCGCGCGATGGCCTCCGGCCCGGCCACATGCTCGACCACCCTGCCCTCGCGCCAAAACGTCAGCGCGGTGCGGAATGTCGAGGTGGGTCCCGTCGCCGAGGGCCAGCTGAGGCTTTCGACCTCGCCGCCTGGAAAGGCCAAGGCGACCACGCTATTCGTGGTGCCGAAATCCACGCCGATGCCGATGGGCTCGCGCGATTGACGCGTCATGGCATTCCCTGCCTGGAGAAAAGAAAGCCCGCGCGCAACGATCCGCGCGGATCTCGCCCTGCCCGGAGAAAAGAAAAACCCGCGCGGAACAATCCGCGCGGGTCTCGATCACGAGGAGCCGAAGCTCCTGCTTACTCGTCGTCTTCCTTTTTCGGGGCATCGGCGGCACGGGCCTTCAAGGCCGCGCCGAGGATGTCGCCGAGCGAGGCGCCGGAATCGGCCGACCCGTATTGCGCGATGGCTTCCTTTTCCTCGGCGAATTCGAGCGCCTTGATGGAAACGGAAACCTTGCGCGCGCGGCGGTCGAACTGGGTGATGCGAGCATCGACCTTTTCGCCGATGGCGAAACGCTCGGGCCGTTGATCAGCGCGGTCGCGCGCCAGTTCGTTGCGCTTGATGAAGGCGACGAGATCGGAGCCGGCAATCTTGACGTCGATGCCGCCTTCTTTCACGTCGATGACTTCGCAGGTCACGACATTGCCCTTCTTGAGATCGCCCGAGCTCGCGTCTTCGCTTGCCTGCGGAGCGTGAGCGTCGGCGCCGAGCTGCTTGATGCCGAGCGAGATCCGCTCCTTCTCGGTATCGACGTCCAACACCTTGGCCTTGACGATATCGCCCTTCTTGAAGTCCTCGATCGCCTGTTCGCCCGGCTTGTTCCAATCGAGATCGGACAGATGGACCATGCCGTCGACATCGCCGTCGAGACCGATGAACAGACCAAATTCGGTCTTGTTCTTGACCTCGCCTTCGACTTCCGAGCCGACCGGATATTTCTCGGCGAAGCTTTCCCACGGATTGGCAAGGGTCTGCTTGAGGCCGAGCGAAATGCGACGCTTGACGGGATCGACTTCGAGAACCTGAACATCGACTTCCTGGCTCGTCGCGACGATCTTGCCGGGATGCACGTTCTTCTTGGTCCAGGACATTTCGGAGACGTGGATCAGACCTTCGATCCCGGCTTCGAGTTCGACGAACGCGCCGTAGTCGGTGATGTTGGTCACGCGGCCATGATGACGCGAGTTGATCGGATATTTGGCCTCGATGCCCTGCCACGGATCCTCGAGCAGCTGCTTCATGCCGAGCGAGATCCGGTGGGTCTCGTGATTGATCTTGATGATCTTGACCTTGACGGTCTGGCCGATTGTCAGCACCTCGGTCGGGTGGTTGACGCGACGCCACGCGATATCGGTGACGTGCAACAGGCCGTCGATTCCGCCCAGATCCACGAACGCGCCGTAATCCGTGATGTTCTTCACGGTGCCGTCGATGACCTGGCCTTCTTCGAGATTGGCGACGATTTCATGGCGCTGCTCGGCGCGGCTCTCTTCGAGGACCGTGCGGCGCGAGACCACGATATTGCCGCGGCGGCGATCCATCTTGAGGATTTGGAACGGCTGCGGCACCTGCATCAGCGGGGTCACGTCGCGGATCGGCCGGATATCGACCTGGGAGCGCGGCAAGAAGGCCACGGCGCCGTCGAGATCGACGGTAAAGCCGCCCTTGACCTGGTTGAAGATCACGCCTTCGACCTTTTCCTGGCGCTCGAAAGCCTTTTCGAGCTTGACCCAGCTTTCCTCGCGGCGCGCCTTGTCGCGCGAGATCACGGCCTCGCCGAGCGCGTTTTCGATGCGCTCGAGATAGACTTCGACCTCATCGCCGACCTTGATCGGGCCTTCGCGGCCGGGGCCTTGGAATTCCTTGAGGGCGACACGCCCTTCCGTCTTCAAACCGATGTCGATGACGGCGACATCTTTTTCAATGGCAACGACAATGCCCTTGATGACCGAGCCTTCGAAGGCTTCATTATCGCCGTAGCTCTCGTCGAGCAAAGAGGCGAAATCCTCACGCGAGGGCGTGTAGGTCGAAACGTCTGACATTCATTCTCCTGAAATGCCCTGGAGGGCTGCGCCGGCGGTTCGTGTTGTTGGGACGCTTTCTCAAACCGGTGTCCGTCACAAAACGAGACCACCGCGTTGCCGCGGGCCGGCGTAAGACGGCATGAGAAAGCGAGCTAAGGGGGCTGCTGTATCAAAGCGCGCGCGAAACGGCAAGAGTCGCCTGAATTCTTTCGCACGCGCCCGACGGTTCGACAGGCCTTCGGCTCCGCCACGGCCCGGCCGCGAACATATCCGAGAACGACATCTCCAATTCGAACAGGGATTGAAGAATCGCTTCGCTCTCGTCCATATGCGCTCCCCGCCCCGTCCCGCGAGGCGCCCCGTTCGAACCGGTCCCGGAAGGCAGCCTCGCCACCGGGATCGTGCGCCAACTTCATGATAAGCTTGCGAAAGGTCCCCGGATGACAAGCGTGCTGTCGCTCAAGATCGCGAAAGAATTGGGTGTGCGCGGCGAGCAGGTGGAATCCGCCGTCGCCCTGCTCGACGCCGGATCGACGGTCCCGTTCATCGCGCGCTACCGCAAGGAAGTGACCGGGGCCCTCGACGACGCGCAACTGCGCACCTTGGAAGAACGGCTCGGCTATCTGCGCGAACTGGAAGAACGCCGCTCGGCGATTCTCAAATCAATCCGCGAGCAAGGCAAGCTCGACGCCGCTCTCGAAGCGAGCATTCTGGCCGCCGACAGCAAGGGCCGTCTCGAGGACATCTACCTCCCGTTCAAACCGAAGCGCCGCACCAAGGCGGAAATCGCGCGGGAAGCCGGCCTCGAACCGCTGGCGAGCCTACTTCTCGGCGACCCGACACAAGATCCGCGCATATCCGGCGAAGCCTTCGTGAACGCCGACAAGGGCATTGCCGACGCCATGGCGGCCCTGGAGGGCGCGCGCGCCATTCTGGTCGAGCGATTTGCCGAGGACGCCGATCTCATCGGCTCGCTGCGCGAATTGATGTGGACGAGCGGGCGGCTGAGCTCCCGCATGCGCGACGGCAAAAAGGAAACCGGCGCCAAATTCAGCGATTACTTCGACTTCGCGGAAGCCTTCGCGAAACTGCCCTCGCACCGGATTCTCGCTCTGTTTCGCGGCGAAAAGGAAGAGATTCTCGATCTCTCCTTCGAGCCCGAACCACCCGCCGCCCCGCCGTCCACCGGCCCCAGCGCCTACGAGCTGCGGATCATGCAAAAATTCGCCATCGCCGCGCAGGGACGGCCGGCCGACCGCTGGCTCGCCGAAACCGTCCGCTGGGCCTGGCGCACGAAAATCCTGGTCCATCTGACCGTCGATTTGCGGATGCGGCTCTGGGCCGCGGCCGAGGAAGAAGCGGTGCGAGTCTTTGCCGCCAATCTGCGCGATCTCTTGCTCGCGGCTCCGGCGGGCGCCCGCGCGGTCATGGGGCTCGATCCCGGCTTCCGTTCGGGGGTCAAAGTGGCGGTCGTCGATGCGACAGGCAAGGTTTTGGCCGCGACCGCGATCTATCCGCACGAACCGCAACGGCGCTGGGACGAGGCG
>JARLIW010000308.1 GCA_031291515.1 Beijerinckiaceae bacterium
AATGGAGTCAGCCTGCATTCCTTTGACTTCGATATCTGTTTATGCGGCCGAGTCCTTGGCGAATTACAATATACCGGCTGGAGATCTCGGCGAAGTCCTGAGCGAGATTGCCTCGACCGGAGGCCGCCCCATTGCCTTTCCAGCGGCCCTAACGAACGGTCGACGTGCTGGCCCGATCGTTGGGAAAATGACCGTCCTGGCCGCCGTCGCCAAGGCGCTTGCCGGGACCGGGCTGACCGTCGTCGGCGGTTCCAGCGGGCCCCTCACCGTCCGCGCGGTGTCAGGTGGCGCGGCGGCGACCAGCGGCGCAGCCCTCGACATCGCCGACATCGACGTCGCCGGCAACGCCTCGCAGTCCCATGACAACGGCTTCCAGGCGGGCGACGCGGGCGCGACGACACGCCTCGCCGATGCGCCGGCGCGAGAGGTTCCGCTGGCCGTGTCGTCCGTGACCAGTTCGGTGATCCAGTCGCAGTCCTTGACGTCGGCGACGGACGCGATCCAGAACGTCGCGGGCGTCACGCTTGCCCCGAACGCCCAGGGCGTTCCAAGCTATACAATTCGGGGGTTTGTGGCCGGCGCGCCCTATATCAATGGCGATCAAGGCGCCGCGCTCGCGACGGTGCCGATCGACGACATCGATCGTGTCGAAGTGCTGAAGGGACCGACTTCGATCCTGACCGGCCAGACCGACGATGGCGGCGCGGTCAATATTTCAACGAAGAAGCCGACCGACCAAACTATACGCGACCTGACCGTGCGCTACGGGTCCTTCGGATACAAGACCCTCGCGTTCGATCTCGGGGGTATCGTTCCGGACACCGAGGGTTTTACCTACCGGCTGAATACATCGGGGAACCTCGCCGACCACAGCTACGGCGGCGACAAGCGTCCCCACGAATATCTCATTTCGCCTTCCCTTCAGTGGAAGGACCAGGATACATCGGTCCTTGTCGGGGCGCGTTATTACGATACAAAGTTGGGTCAGCCACCGTTGAGCTTTATCCCTACAACGGGAGGAAATCCGCCAGGCGATCTCGTTCGCGTGCCGCGCGGTGCTTCGCAAGGCAATGACGCGGTTGGTGTCAAGACCCAGTCGGCGGATTTTTACTCCGATCAATCCCACGACTTCGGCCGGTTCCTCGGCTTCGATGTCACTTTGAACAACCACGTTCAATACAGCATACAAAATGGGGCCGCGCCTTTTTTTGATTGGGAGGGTGATCAGTTCGGAAATCAGGCTGATGCTCTTATTGTCTATGAGAAATACGCGAAGACCGGTTTGGCCTTGCGGCCCAATCTGACTCTCAAGTACGACGCAGGATTCCTGCAGCAAACAACCAAGATTGGCTTCGATTATAGTGACGATCGTAATTCGGAGGACTCTCTGTACGGCGGAAGCAGCATCATTAATATCGACGGCAGTGGTTCTCCGCTACCGATACCGACCGCGACAACAGCCGTCGAAACGGCAAAGCTTAGCGCTACGGATATCGACTCCGGGTATTATCTCGTCGATAAGGTCGATACATTCAATGGGAGGCTTCATATTCTTGGAAGCGTGCGCGAAGACCATTTTTCTGAGAAGAATATTGACGGCTTCGCGCTTCCGGGCTTTTCGACAAGCACGGTCACAAAGGGAGGCCAGGACGGCTTCTCGTGGGTCGGCGGCGGCGCTTTCGACGTAACACCTTGGTTTACGATTTACGGAAACAGAAACAATGGCTTTTCGGCGCAAATCGGCGTCAATGAGGCGACGGGCGCTCCGCTTTCCCCGCAGCAACGCGATCAATCAGAGGTCGGCGGCCGTTTCTATCTATTCGACAAGAAACTCACATTGACGACGTCGTTCTACAAATTGATGCAGACGAACGTGAGTGTAGCCGATCCGACCGATCCAACCGGCCTCAGGCAGATCCTCGTCGCGGGTGAAGCCAGCAGAGGCTTTGAATTCGAGGCTCAGGGCGAAATCACGCGGGGTTGGAATGCGATTGCATCGTTCAGCGCTATCCATGCTGCTTATACGGATCCCAACTATACGTCGATTATTCCGGCCGTTCCGCAATATGCCGCGAGTCTCTGGTCGACATATACGCTTCAGCAAGGTGTATTCGCCGGCTTTACGTTCGGCTTCGGGGCGCACGGCAACGTCTCAAGCTTTGTCGAGGGCTATGATTCGAGCTTTCACTCCGTCGGCTACAAAGTTCCGGGCTATGTCGTCGAAGATGCGATGATCGGCTATTCCCACAATAACTACAGTCTCACGCTAAAGATGAACAATCTAACTAACGAGTATTTTTATTCTCCTGCGAGAAACGCACAGGTCGTTGTCGTCGGTGAAGGACGCAACTTCATGCTAACGGGGAAGTACTCCTTCTAATACCCGAGGACAACGTTTCGGAGGTCGCTCGCGATCGCCGGCGGACCGGGTCCGCCGGTGTCGGTGCGGAGCCGCACGGTCTCGACGCACTTTAAATTCAACGGAACAACAGAATGAAAGTCCTCGGAGCGATCGTTGCGTGTTTCGGCACCGTCGCGGTGGCCGTTGCATGGATCGCCCATCATCCTCAGCTTTATCTCGTTGCGGCCTTCGCATTCGCCGCGGGAACGGCGGCGATGCGATCGCAGCGGATTTCTCGCTTCTTGCAGATCCTGATCACGTGCTTCTGCGCCGAGACGGTCTTGCTCGGCCTCGCGGTATGTGCCGCGGCGGCCGGGGTCTGGCCGATGGCCCTCGGCCTTCAGATCCCGGAGCCCGTCGTGATGACGGTCGCGCTCTTTGCCGTGGTCTGTCACTTCGTCTGGCGCATCCCGTCCGCTCGGCGCGCTTTGACCATCGCGGATCGCTATTTTCGCGCGGACGATCCTCTACGGATTCCTTTGGTGGGAATGAAAACGATCGTCATGAAGGAACGGACCTTCGCGGCTACCGCCGTGATATCGGTCATGGCGATGAATCAGGCCCAGGTCTTTTTCATCGTCACTCTGTCTTACGCATCCAGTGCGATTACCGATTCTCTGCAAAGCTACGATTCGGCAAGGTTCTGGCGCGTTCTTTTTTTCCAACTGCCTCTGTATTTGGCGCCCCTGCTAGTCTCCTCTTATCTCCAATCTCTCGCCAGTGGCGTGCTCGCGATCCGCTGGCGGGAATGGTTGACGCGGGACTATTCCCGCCGCTGGCTGAGCGCGCATGCCCACTATCACATGGTTTTGGCTGGCGCCGGCGCCGACAATCCCGATCAGCGGATCCAGGAAGATATTCCCCGTTTTATCGATGGCGGTGGCCACAGCGTCGGCGTCTATAACCTTGCGATCCAATTTTTTTCGCATTTGAGTACCTTCGTTTCGTTCGCGCTTATTCTTTGGGTCCTATCCGGTGGCCTCAGCATCTCCGGCACATTTCATATTCCGGGCCTCCTTTTGTGGTGCGCAATCTTATACGCCGCGATGGGAACCGGGGCGACGGCGGTGATTGGCCGGCCGCTCCCGGCACTCGCCTTCGCCCAACAACATTACGAAGCAAACTTTCGTTTCGGGCTGTCCCGCCTGCGGGAATATAGCGAGCAGATCGCCTTGTTGGCTGGCGAAGGAACCGAGCGGCGGATCCTTCTGAACCGGTTCACATCGATCGTCCGTAATTTCTACTCGTTGTTGTATGTAAGGCTATCGCTTCAGATATTCGCGGAATTCTGTCAGTTTTTCGGTAGCTTCATCCCTTATATATGCTTGGGCGCTTTCTTTTTTGCGCATAAGCTGAGCATGGGAAACCTGTCGCAGGCGGCGATCGCTTTCTTTAGCATCAACTCGGCGCTTTCCTTCTTCATCTCTTACTATACATCGCTCGCCGAACTCCGGTCGGTGCTCGATCGGCTGGCGACATTCGACGCCGCGATTGATTCGATTGTTTTGCTCGACGCGGGACATCGGACTCCTGTCGTCGGAGGAAGGGATTTCATACTGGCCGGGGTTCAGATCCGTCTTCCCGACGGAACCGTTTTATCCGATCCGCTCAGTCTTCGTCTGAAGGCCGGCGAGAACGTTCTTCTCACCGGTCCCTCGGGGACAGGAAAGTCGACCTTGTTCCGTGTGATCGCAAACGTGTGGCCCTATTGGAGCGGCATGATCGAGACGCCGCAGGCCGCGTCCGTGCTCGTACTGCCGCAAAAGCCCTATCTTCCCACGGGAACGCTTCTCGCCATCGTATCCTATCCGAGCGAGGAAGGGACCTATAGCCGCGCCGCGGTGGCCGCCGCGCTCACCGGCGTCGGCCTCGATCGCCTCATCCCCGAACTCGACGCCGATGAACATTGGACGCAGCGACTGTCTGGCGGCGAGCAGCAGCGACTCGCGGTGGCGCGCGCGGTCCTGGCCAGGCCAACCTGGCTTTTCCTTGATGAGGCGACTGCCGCGATGGACATGAAACTGGAACGCGACATCTACGAGATGCTGAATGCCGCGCTTCCCGACACGACGATCGTGTCGATCGCACATCGCGAAAGCCTCGAATCCTACCATCGTAGGCGTCTCGTGGTCACCCAGACCAGCGGACGTTTCCAAATCGAGGATTGGAAGGCCTCGCTTCCCAGGGTTCTCGATGCCCCGGTCACGGCCGCCGCGAACGAATGAATCCCTAATCTTCCACGTCGAAAGGATGTCACTTGATCCCCTACACGAACCCAGATGATTTCCGCTCTACCATCGCGACCGCCGAGACGCCCGTCCTCGTGCAGTTTTCGGCCGATTGGTGCGGCCCGTGCCGCGCGATCGCGCCGTTGATGAACCAGGCCGCGGATGCCTATGCGGGCCGGGTCCAGATTCTAAAAATCGATCTCGACGCGTGCAAAGACATCGCCGAGGAAAACCAGGTCACGAGTATCCCCGCGCTCATCCTGTTCAAGCACGGGGTCGCTGTCGAGCGCTTCACGCAGGCGCGGACGTTGAGCCGGCTTTCAGCTTTTCTCGATCAGCATTTGGGAGAGATTTCATGACCATGGCGAAGTTGGAAGATCAGGTAATTGCCTTCGACCGCCATTGGGCGCGAGAACCGGAGGCTTTCCTCAAGCAACTGATGGACAAGGCCGTCGATGGAGAGGAACTTAAGTTCGGCATCACACCCTTCGCAGTTCGATTCGCCCGGGCACTGACGAGGGATCAGAGCGCCTCCACGGGCGTCCTGCTTCGTCGTTTTCTTGCCGCCTCGTCGCATAGCGATGACCCGGTCTGGGCGCTACGCTTCTTGGCCTTCCTCCTTGATCTATGTGCGGAGATGCCTGGGAATTCCGAGACGACACGCCGGCAAATCCTCCGGATCAAGGCCATGCACCAGGCCGTCGGCGTCGTCGCGCCTTCGCCCGAGGAGTGGCGCCATGAACGGAAAGTCGCGTTGGCGTTGGCAGATGTCAAGGACGAAGAGGGGCCTGAAGGCCGAGCTCTGGAATTCGCCTCGGCGGTCGCGTGGCCCTTGCATTTGGCCATGGATGAGGCCGCGGGTGCCATCGGACTGCTCGTTGACGCGACGCTAAAGGCGGGGATGCGCGAAGCCGGCATCGCCGACGTGTCCGCGGAGGCGCGTCAGGAATACCGAATTTGTTCGGAGGAGGTGGTGGCGATGAAGGCGGCGGATCCCGCGTCGCCCCCGGTGTCGGCCATAGACCTGTTTCGGGCAAAGCGGCCGCGTCTCGTCGAGCGGGCAGACGCTCAGCAGGTTTTCGCGCGCGTGGCGGTGAGCGAGCTGGTCGAGCGGATCGCGACAGAGGCCAGCATGCTGTGTCCCAATGCCTCGGCATAGCGGGACTTGTCGTCAGTGGATGCCGAACTTGGTTCAATCGAGCGCAAGTCGGCTGACCGGGAGCACCATTGCCCGCGTAGCGAGAGGCGAACGATGAGCCGCGCGTGGACCAACGAAGCGGTCCGCCTCATCGAGGCGGACTTCAACCGCTCGGCGGATACCCATCTCATCCCCGTCCCGCTGATCGGAGCACCCGGGATCTCTCTCTATTTGAAAGATGAATCCACACATCCGACGGGCAGCCTCAAGCATCGCCTGGCGCGTTCGCTGTTCCTCCATGCGCTGTGCAGCGGATGGATCGGCCCCCAAACCACGATTGTCGAGGCGTCGAGCGGCTCGACGGCCGTGTCCGAGGCCTATTTTGCGCGGATGCTGGGGCTGCCCTTTGTCGCCGTCATGCCGCGCTCGACCACGGCGGAGAAGGTCGCGCAGATCGAGCGCTACGGCGGGCGCTGCCATTTCGTCGACTCACCTTGCGCCGTTTATGAGCAGGCCGAGCAGCTCGCGCAGGAGATCGGCGGTCACTACATGGATCAATTTACCTTCGCCGAACGGGCCACGGACTGGCGTGGCAACAACAACATAGCCGAATCGATCTTCGCGCAGCTGGCGCAGGAGGAGCATCCCATTCCATCGTGGATTGTCGTCGGAGCGGGCACCGGCGGGACATCGGCGACCATCGGCCGCTACATACGCTATCGCCGCCTGTCGGTCCGTCTCTGTCTAGCGGATCCGGAAGCCTCGGTCTTTCACCGCCATCTCGAGGACAGGTCGATATGCAGAGTCGACGGACCGTCCTCGCTCATCGAGGGCATCGGGCGCGCACGATGCGAGCCCTCGTTCCTGCCCGATCTGATCGACCTGTCCTACGCAATATCGGACGTCGCCAGCATTGCCGCTGCTCACGTTCTGACCAAGATCATCGGACGATCGTGTGGCGGCTCGACTGGCACGAACCTTTGGGCGGCCGCGCAGATCATATCGGCGATGAAAACGTCGGGCGAAACGGGATCCGTGGTGACGTTGCTCTGTGATTCCGGTCAACGCTATCAGAGCACGCATTTCAACAAGGCCTGGCTTACCGCGCACGGAATCGATCTCGCCGGCGCGGTCGATACGATGGAACGGTTCTTCAAGACAGGTATCTTCGACGATCGGTCCGCGTTCTCCCCCACATTATGATGGGCGCGAGCGCGGCGCCTGGGACGGCGACGTCTGGCGGGGCGACGCGCTCGCATTCGACCCGAGCGATATCGCTCCTGAAACAGCCCGCGCGATCTAAGCCAGATTCATATGGCTCGGGCCGGTGGTGCGGATCCACAACAGCATAAGTGGCATAGCAAACGATGTTTAAGGTTCTCACCCATCAGCCGACCGATCCTGTGCTCGCCCTGATGGGGCTGTTCGAGCGCGACAGGCGGCCAGGCGCGGTCGATCTGGGAATCGGGGCCTATCGCAACGAGCAGGGGCGCATTCCCATCTTCCGGGCAGTCAAGCTCGCGGAACAGATGCTCTGGCGCGAGCAAGATACGAAGTCCTATATCGGGCCCGCTGGTGACCTGGAGTTTCTGGATGCCCTGTGGTCCCTCGTGGGAGGTGCGGCGGGGGGCACGCGTGCAACGGCGGGCGTCCAGACGCCGGGCGGAACTGGCGCGCTGCGGCTTGCCGCCGAGGTGGCGCGGCGCGCGGGACGGCAACGCGTCCTGATCGGGTCGCCGAATTGGCGGGACCACGTCGAAATTTTTGAGGCCGCTGGCCTCCGCGTCGAGCGCTATCCATTCTTCGACGTTCCCTCCCAGACGATGCTCTTCGACCGCATCATGGAGGCTTTCGCCGCCGCAGGCCCCGGCGACGTCGCGGTGTTGCATGCTGGGTGCCACAATCCGAGTGGCGCGGTTCTCTCGCTCTCCCACTGGAGCGCCATCGCCGATGGGCTCGCGAGGCGAGGTATCCTGCCGGTCATCGACATCGCCTACCAGGGGTTTGGACAGGGCCTAGAGGAGGACGCCCGCGGCCTGCGGAACCTCGTCGCGCAGGTGCCGGAGGCTCTCGTCGCCGTATCCTTGTCGAAGACGTTCGGGCTTTACCGTGAGCGCGTGGGCGCAATCTTTGCGACGGCCGCCACCGACGGCGCGGCCGAAATCGCCCGGTCCAATCTGGTCTCTGTCGCTCGTGCCTTGTATCTCATGCCGCCCGCGCACGGGGCGGCTGTGGCGCGGATGATCCTTCAAGATGCGCGCCTGAAACAGGATTGGACCAGCGAGCTTGAGGACATGCGGCTTCGCATCGCCTTGATCCGCTCGATGCTCGCGTCGCGGCTCGCCGTCCGGTGGCCGGCATTGGCGGCCATGTCGGATCAAGAAGGCCTGTTTTCGATTCTTCCGCTCGACGAAGCACAGATCATGAACGCGCGATCCAATCACGGGATCTACATGTCGCTTTGCGGTCGTATCAATATCGCGGGTCTCCGCATGGCGGACGTCGACCGGGTGGCGACGGATATTGTGCGGCTTTGAGGCAGCGCCGCTGGGGCGCGCAAGGGATCGCGGCCGCTGTTCCTGGAAGGCCCTGGCCACGCCGGAAAGCCTCAAGGCGATCAGCCGTTCGTGGGCGGGATGAACCAATATCATAGTCGCTTGATAATGAATTTTAATGGAGGTGGGCCGTCCGCGGATGTTGTGGCGACACAGGGGCTTGGGCTTGGGCTTGGGCTTGGGCTTGGGCTTGAGGCAGGTGCGTTCGAGACCGTCTCGAGAATCGAGCGGATTGATCCGACCGACCGGGCCTTGATCCGTTCGCCAGGTTGGCGGGCCGCCTCGAGCCGCCCCTGGCCATGGACCTTAGCCCGGTGTGCCCCAAGCCAGCACTGGCTCTAGCCCTAACTTTGTAAGGCCGGTCCTGTTAAGGCCATGCCGTACATCTTCAGACTACGCGGCATGATCACGATGGCGGCGTTACCGGGATCATGACGCATGACGAGCCTCCCGCGTAGGGGCTCCGCCGCGCGGAGCGTCGTAGCGTTCGACATCGGCTCGGGGTTCCTTGTTCGGGGCCAAGGCTTGCGGGGCGTCCACGGGGGGAACCGCCGGCGGTTTGCCGTCCACCAGCCTGTGCCGGAGGTTGAGGACATGGGTCTTGGTGGGAACGTCGGAAGACAAGGCCATCTCGACGGCGCGCAGGACGGCCTGTTCATCGTGTTGAAGCACCAGGGCCAGGATTTCGGCCATCTCCCTGTCGCCGCCGGGGCGCTTCAGAAGATGGTATTGCAGGCGTCTGAAGGCCTCCGGTAGTTCGGCAAAGGGGGCCATTCC
>JARLIW010000309.1 GCA_031291515.1 Beijerinckiaceae bacterium
GCTCATCGAAGACGAAAATCCCAACTGGCTCGACCTCTACGAATTGCTCAACCGATAGTCCCCGCCACGATGTCATTCCGGGTCGCGAAGCGAGCCCGGAATCGAGGACAACGCCGGTGGTCCAGTCGTCACGAACGATTCCGCGCGCCGATCCAGCACGGTCCGGCGAAAGCGTTGTCCGGGATTGCGGGCTCTCGCTTCGCTCGCCCCGGAATGACGGCGCGGAGGCGACCCGAAACAGGGGGATTCTTGTCATACAGGCCGCGATGTCATTCCGGGTCGCGAAGCGAGCCCGGAATCGAGGACAACGCCGGTGGTCCAGTCGTCACGAACGATTCCGCGCGCCGATCCAGCACGGTCCGGCGAAAACGTTGTCCGGGATTCCGGGCTCTCGCTTCGCTCGCCCCGGAATGACTGCGCCGTCGCGACCAGAAACGGGGGGATTCTTGTCATACGGGCCGCCGCCGTCATTCCGGGTCGCGAAGCGAGCCCGGAATCGAGGACAACGCCGGTGGTCCAGTCGTCGAGAACGATTCCGCGCGCGCCGATCCAGATCGATCCGGCGAAAACGTTGTCCGGGATTCCCGGCTCTCGCTTCGCTCGCCCCGGAATGACAAGCTCATCGAGAGCTGGCACCGTAAAAAGCTGACGACTTTTTCGGTCGGGCCATGATCCCAACCGCCCCCTACGCGCCTCTGCGCTCCGACCTCGGCAAGAACCACGCGAGCAGCCCGATCGCGGGCAAGAAGGCGGTGAGTTCATAGACCGTCGTGATGCTCGTGCGATCCGCGAGATCGCCGAGCAGCGCCGCCCCGAGCCCGCCCAACCCGAAGGCAAAGCCGAAGAACAGGCCCGTCACCGTGCCGATGCGCGCCGGCATCATTTCCTGCGCGAACACGATGATCGCGGGAAAGGCCGAGGACAGGATCAGCCCGATCATGACCGCGAACAGGCCGGTCAGCGGCAAGTTCAAATAGGGCATCGCGAGGGTGAACGGCAGCACCCCGAGGATCGAGCCCCAGATCACCGCGCGGCGGCCGAACCGGTCGCCGAGCGGGCCGCCGAAAAACGTGCCGACCGCCGTCGCCGCGAGAAAGGCGAACAGGAAGAATTGCGCGGTCTGCACGCCGACGCCGAACTTGGTGATCAGATAGAAGGTGAAATAGCTCGACAGGCTCGCCATATAGACGAATTTCGAGAAGATCAGCAGCAGCAAGATCGCGATCGTGAAGATCATCGTGCCGCGCGAGAGCTGCATATGCGCGACGGGCCGCGCGCGCGGCTTGCCGCGCGAAAGCGCGAGATGGCCGTGGTACCAGTGACCGATCGCGCTCAGCACGATAATCCCGGCGAAGGCGAGAATCGCGAACCAGGCGATCGCGTGCTGGCCTTGCGGCGCGACGATAAAGGCCGCGAGCAGCGGCCCGAGCGCCGATCCCGAATTGCCGCCGACCTGAAACAAGGATTGCGCGAACCCGTGGCGGCCGCCCGACGCCGCCCGCGCGATGCGCGAGGCTTCGGGGTGAAACACCGAGGATCCGATGCCGATCAGCGAGGCCGAGGCGACGAGCACGGCGAAATTCGGCGCGCGCGACAGCAGCACGAGCCCGCAGAGCGAGAACGCCATGCCGACCGCGAGCGAATAGGGGCGCGGCGTGCGGTCCGTGACATAGCCGACCACGGGCTGCAGAAACGACGCCGTGAGTTGGAAGGCGAGCGTGATCAGACCGATCTGGCTGAAGTCGAGCGCGAACGAGGTCTTCAAAATCGGATAGACCGCCGGCACCAAGGACTGCACCGTGTCGTTGATCATATGCGAGACGCTGAGCGACACGAGGACGGCGAGCACCGTCTTGTCATCGGGATGCGCCGATGCGGCAATTCCAGTCGTCTCGGCCCGCGCGTCCATGAGGTTCTCCAGTAGAATCAAACCCGCGCCTCTGGGAAGCGCGCGCATTTGGATAGGATCGGTATTGTCAGATCGGTTTCGTCCACCGGCGGGCCCGCGAAGAGAGCCGGACCCGATGGCGGCGGCCTCGTTGGGCCCCGAATCTCGTTACGTCATCTAATTGCGAGCAATCGATCAAAAGGCAAGAGGGGGCGGCCGATCAAATTATGTAACGAAAGGTCCGCCGTGGTACCGCCACCCCGGCTTGAACGGGGGACCTCTAGATCCACAATCTAGCGCTCTAACCAACTGAGCTATGGCGGCAAACGAGGCTCGAACCAACGGAGCGAAGCCGGCGCGCGAACCTAAGGGGATCATCCATCGAATGCAAGTGGCGGGCTGCCGGCCCCTTGCATCAAAACCGCGACCCACCAAATTTACGACGCGGGCCCTGTGGTTAGTACGGCTTCGTCCCCAAAGCAAGGACTCTCGACGCTCTTTGCCGGCCCGCGCTTCCGCGAGCGTGCTCAATTAAGGTTAATTCCAACGCGTTACGTAAAATCCGGCTTGGATACATGGACGGGCGGCCCAACGCCCGTTAGGACTTTTTTAATGTTTTCGGGACGGCGCGAATGGCGCCAGCGCGGAAAAGCACATGCTCGAGGAAGATACGATCCGCATGGACGAGACCTGGTCTGACCCCGGCATCACGTCCCAAGACTTGCAAGAATTTTTGCAAGCCTTGGCCCTGAGCGAACAGCAAAACGCGCCGCTGATCGCTGTCGCTGGCGACGCGACGGGAAAACCGCATCTCGTCGCCGCGAGCCAGACCCTCTTTCGTCTTTTCGATGTCACGGATCCCGCCGGCCTATCGGCCCGGTTGCTGACCGGCGGCGATCCCGGCGGCAAGCGCCTCGCGGTTTTGTTTCAGATGCTGCCGCTCGAAGGCGCGCCGCGAGTCGAACGCTTGCGGTTCTTGATCGGCCCGAGCAGCGAAATCATCACGTTTTTATGCCGCCGCCTCGCCGTGCGCGGGCGCAATGTCCTGATCGCGGCGGCCCTCGGCCTGCGTCCCGGCTTGATCCCCGTCGCCGCGAGCGAGACTAGCCCGCCCGCGGACAGCGAGCAGGTCGCCAGCGCCGCCCAGCCCGCCTCGAACGCGATGCCAGAGACCGCGTCCGAAAGCGATCTCGCGCCGCAACCCGCCATTGTGCGGGATGCCGCCCGCGTCCGCGACGAAATCCGGCAAAAATGGCGGTCGGCCAAGACGCTGCGGTTTCTCTGGCACACCGATGCCGACGCCGTCTGCACGCTGCTCTCCCCGCCCTTGGCGGAGGCGGTCGGCGCGCGCGCGGCCGATCTCGTCGGCAAGAACATGTTGGACCTCGCGTCCTCGCTCGATCCGAGCGGCGGCTTGGCCCAGCGCCTCGACGGGCGCGAGACCTGGAGCGGTCTGGGCTTGCAATGGCCCGTCGCGGAGGCCGCCGCCACGATTCCGGTCGTCATGGGCGCCGTTCCCGCGTTCCGGGCCGACCAATCCTTCGACGGTTTCCGCGGATTTGGCGTGATCCATCTCGACGGCGTGACGGACGCGCCGGTCCCGCAAGCGCCGGCCGCCGCCGAGAGCGAGGCGCTGGAGCCGCCCGAGATGCCGGAAACGGCCAATGTCTTGCCCTTTCCCGCCGCGCGCGTGCTCACCACCGACGAGCAGACCGCGTTCGAAAAAATCGGCGAAGTTCTGCGCACCGAGGACGCCGTTCCGGCCGAGCCCGCGACGCCCGAGTCCGTGACGCCCGCCGCGCCGCCGGCCGAAGAGATCACGGCCGCCGTACCGGCCGAGGCCAAACGATCGGCGCGCCCCAACCGCGAAGAACATCCGGGCCAGAATGGGATCACCGTGCTCGACAAGCTCAGTCTTGGTCTTCTCGTGAGCCGCAACAACGTCCCGATTTTCGCCAATCGCTATTTGCTCGACATGCTCGGGTTCAAGGACGAAGACGCCTTGCACGACGCCGGCGGCATGACCCATTTGTTCGGCGGCCTGCCCGGCAACGCCACCGGCAGCGAAGCGGTCGGAATCCGCGGCAGCGATGGAACCGTCCGCGCCGCCAATGCAAGGATGCAGGCTGTCGAATGGGACGGCTTGCCCGCGACGCTGCTGACGTTGAAAGAGATCGCGAGCCCCGCGCGCGCCGAGCGCGAGGCCGAGACGCACCGCCAGCACGAGAGCGAATTGCGCGAATTGCGCGCGATCCTCGAAACCGCGACCGATGGCGTCGCGGTCCTCGACGCCAATGGCAACGTCGTGTCGCTGAACCGCTCCGGCGAGGCCCTGTTCGGCTGCGACCGGACCGAAGTCATCGGCGAGCCGTTCCTGACCCTGTTCGCGCCCCATAATCGCAGCCTCGCGTCCGATTATTTCGAAGGTTTGAAGTCGAGCGCGACCAAGAGCCTTCTGAACGATGGACGCGAAATCCTGGTCAAGGCCCATCGCGGCGGCACGATTCCCGTCTTCATGACGCTCGGAAAGCTCGGCCCTTCGGACGTTGGGTCGCCTGGCGGCGCGTCGCCGGACGAAACCCGCTACTGCGCCCTGTTCCGCGATCTCACCCATTGGAAAAAAGTCGAGCAGGAACTCGATCACGCGCGCCAGGACGCCGAGCGCACCAGCGCCCTCAAATCGGATTTTTTGGCCAAGGTCAGCCACGAGGTCCGCACGCCGCTCAATGCGATCATCGGTTTCGCCGAAGTCATCATGGAAGAACGGTTCGGTCCGGTCGGGAACGCGCGCTACAAGGATTATTTGAAGGACATCCACACGTCCGGCAAGCACGTCATGAGCCTGATCAACGATCTGCTCGATCTCTCCAAGATCGAAGCCGGCAAGATGGAGCTCCACGCGACGGCGATCGACGCGAACAAGATCATCATGGAATGCACCGGCATCATGCAGCCGCAGGCGAGCCAGGAGCGCGTGATCATGCGGCTCTCGCTGGCCCCCAACCTGCCGCGGATCAAGGCCGACGAGCGCTCCTTGCGCCAAATCGTCCTCAATTTGCTGTCGAACGCCGTCAAGTTCAACGAACCGGGCGGACAGGTCATCATCGCCACGACGTTGACCGATGCCGGCCATGTCGTGATCCGCATCCGCGATACCGGCCCCGGCATGTCGGACCAGGATATCGAGACCGCGCTCGAACCGTTCCGGCAACTCGCGACCTCGCGGCCGATGACGGCCGGAACCGGGCTCGGCCTGCCGCTCACCAAGGCGCTGGTGGAGGCCAACCATGCCTCGTTCACGCTGCGCAGCAAGCTCGAGCAAGGCACGCTGGCCGAAGTCGCCTTCCCGCCCGCGCTGGTTCTCGCGGATTAGAACTTGTCTCGAAAAAGGCGGCGCTTTTTTCGATCCGGGGCTCACGTCGTCTAAAGTTTGACGGCCAACATTCGGCGATCACGCGGCCTCGGGTCTCGCGGCGCGATCGCGCAGCATGGCTTGCGCCGCGCCGGCCGGGACCGGCCGGCTGAACAGATAGCCCTGGCCCTCGGCGAAGCCCAACTCCACGATTTCGGCGAGTTGAACCTCCGTCTCGATTCCCTCGGCGGTCATCCGGATGCCGAGCATCTTGCCGAGTTGCGCGACGGCGCAGACAATCGCATTGGCGCTGGGCTGATCGAGGTTTTGGATGAACGATCTGTCGATCTTGATCTTATCGAAGGGAAAGACGCGCAAATAGTTCAGCGACGAATAGCCCGTTCCAAAATCGTCCATCACGATCTTGGCGCCCAGGCCGCGCAGTTGGTGCAACACCGCGAGATGGGCGGATTCCTCGTGAAGCAGGACGGATTCGGTGATTTCGAGTTCCAGCCGGCCCGGCGCCAGCCCCGTTTCGTCGAGAATCGCGCCGACGATCCCGACGAGAGTTCCGGGCCTGAATTGGATCGCCGAAACATTGACCGAAACCCGGATCGTGTCCGGCCAGGTCGTGGCTTCCCGGCATGCGGCGCGCACAACCCATTCCCCGAGCGGGACGATAATGCCGGTTTCCTCCGCGAGAGCGATGAAATCGGCGGGCATCACGAGCCCGAGGCTCGGATGGTTCCAGCGCAACAAAGCCTCGAAGCTCGTGATTTCGCGTGTCCGCGCGTCGACGAGCGGCTGGAAATAAAGTTCGAACTCCTCCTTTTGCAGAGCCTGACGCAAATCCAATTCGAGGTTGCGCCGCGCTTGAAGCGCCGCGTCCATGTCGGATTCGAAGAACCGGAAGCCGCGCCGGCCGGCGGATTTGGCGTGATAGAGCGCGATATCCGCCTTGCTGAGAAGGCGAGGCCCGTCCTGATCGTCGCGCGGCGCGCAGGCAATTCCAACGCTTGCGCCAATATCGATCTTATGGCCGTCGATCTCGAACGGTTCGCACAGGCGTTCGACGATCCGGCTCGCCAAGCGCCCGGGATCGCAGGGTTTGGAAATCGAGGATTGCACGATCGCGAATTCGTCGCCGCCGATTCTGGCAACCGTATCGGCGGCGTCGACCACGGACGAAAGACGAGCGGCCACCTCGCGAAGCAGCATGTCGCCGATGGCATGTCCGAGCAGATCGTTGATGTCCTTGAAATGATCGAGGTCGATACACAAAACCGCGAAGGCCTCGCCAAGGCCGGTCCGGGCCAGCGACTTGTCCATGTGCTCCTGGAACACATATCTGTTGGGAAGCCCCGTCAGCGTATCATGCCGCGCCATATGCGTGAGGCGCGCCTCCGTCTTCCGGCGTTCGGTAATGTCCTCGTGGACGGCGACGCGCCCCCCATCCTCGGTCATGCGGTAACGAATGAAAATGATCCGGCCGTTGTTGAGATCCCGCATGTAAGTCAATTCGCTATCCGCGGCCGTCAAGGCGTTATGGTCGGCGATCGCTTTTTTCCAGTCGATCGCGCGGCATCCAAACGTCGCGGTCAGATGCGCGGAGATCGCCCGCCAGGACGTGCCCCGCCGCATTAAGTCGGGCGGCAAGGCGTAGAGTTCCGCGTAACGCCGGTTGCAGACGATGAGATTGCCGTCGGCATCGAACATCGACATGCCGTGCAACATATGATTCAGCGCGACCTCGAAATGGCCGGCCTGTTGCGAAATCGCTTGCTGCGTGGCAAGCTCCAGCTCGGTGGCGAGCCGTGCCTTGTCGGCCTCCGCCGACAACCGCTGCTGTCCCATCGCGCGCAACAGGCCCGCGACCGTCGTCGCGATCAAGGAAACGATCACGACGGCGGCGGCGCAGAGAATCTGCGACAGTCGCCACCAGTCGGCCAAAATCGCCGCCAGGCTTTTGCTGACGGTCACGATCGTGGAAAAGTTCTGCATCGCGCTGAACGCGAGCATCCGGCGCGTTCCCGCGCGATCGCCGATAAACGTCCCCGTTTTAGCGAGCCCCCGGTTGCCCTCGAAAATAGGAAGGTTGGCGTGGGACTGGTTGAACTCCTCGTCGACATGGGGGTAGCGGGCCAGGGGCGCGCCATTCGGGTGCAGCAGCGTAATATAGCCGCCCGGCATCCCGAAGGACGAAAACACGCTCTCGAAATAGGACACTTTCATCGCCGCGAGCACGAGGCCGACAAAACCTCCGTCCGGCCCGTTGATCCGCTTGGCGAGATAAATCGTCCAGACTCCGTTCCCACGGTTGCGGACCGGCTCGCCGATAAACGTGTCGAGGCCGCGATTCCCGACGAAGATCTTGAAATACTCCCGGTCGTTGATCGTGACGTCCGGGATCGGCCAAGACCGCGAATAATTAACGAGCTTGCCGTTGGCGTCGACGATCGCCAGGGCATCCACGATCGGCACGTTGGAAATTTTTTCCTTCATCAGATCATGGATCTCGGACGTCTTCATCAAGCGCGCGAGATCCGCGCTCGACGTGACGCCCGCGGTCCGCATCCGGTCGATCATGCTGTTTTGAATAACTTCGGCGCTTTCAAAGCCACGTTCGGTCGCTTGCGACAGCGCGAGGGCGAGTTGCCCAAGCTCGCGCGCGGAATCTTTCAACTCCGATTCCCGGTTGGCGACGATAAATAATGCGATGCTCGCGATCACAATGAAAGAAACGACCGCGCCCGCCGCCACCAGGAGACGCTCGGACCGGGCTTGGGAAAAATCGAGCTTCAATACGGACATCACGGGCTCAAAACGACGTTCGGCAATAGATATATTCTTATAAATCTCCAGAATTATTAAAATTTCCGTTCGAAGCCGGGATGATGATCCATCCAATGCACGATAGTCAAACCGGCGTGTCCGACTCGACAAGCTAGGCCATATTGATTCATAAATTTTTTACTTCGTACCTTCCACTAAAGGCTAATCTAAATCGATCGAATCCATCTCAAAATACCTTGGAGGCCCGCGATCGCAGGCGGTTTAAATGGGCATTTCACCCAATGATGTTGATGAACCCGTCTTAAAAAATGCAAAGCGAGGCTTCCGGGGAGACGGCTCGAATGGCGCGTCACAGTGCCGTTTGGCGCTTTTTTCTCGAAGCGGCGCGCCGGTCCCGGCATCCCGAAACCGCGCGTTAACCCTAACGCGCTCTTTATTGCTGTGGATGATTGCCGGTCCGTTGGGCCGGTGGCCGCCCAACCCCTCAACGCGCGTTTGATTCCCATAAGCTCCCATGTTATCCCAAAGCATCCCGTCTCGGGCTCCATTCGACCAGTTCCCCACCGTGCCCCGGCGCGGCGCGGCCTTGCGATCCGGCGGCTCGACGGCATGGGACCAGTGGCGTGGATCGTTTCGTTTCGCATTTTCAAAATCGCTTGGATTCGAAGGGCCGGGTCTCGATCCCGGCGTCTTTCCGAACGGTTTTGGCGCGCGACGGCTTCGAGGGGCTTTACGTGCATCCCTCCCTCGATGCGGATGCGGTGGATTGTGGCGGCCATGCGCTGTTGCGCGACATCGACGATCTGTTGGAGCGCCACTCGCCCTATTCCGTGGAGCGGGATCTGTTTTCGACCGCGCTTTTGGGCACGAGCGAAATCCTCAAGGTCGATCCGGAGGGCCGGGTCGTCCTGACCGAGACGATCAAGGCCTATGCCGGCATCTCCTCCGAGGTGACCTTCGTCGGCCAAGGTCACAAGTTCCAGATCTGGGAGCCGGGCCGTTTCCGCCTGCATCTCGAAGAGGCCAAGCTTCGGGTGCGCGCCTTGCGGTTACAACTCAGCGCCAGACACGCGGCGGAAACGCCGCCGCGGCCTCCTGGAGCACGGGAATGATGGGCGGCAGCGGCCAGGATCATGTCGGTCAGGGCCCTGCTGGCGGACCCGCCCACCACATTCCCGTGCTCCGCGAGGCGGTTCTCGCCGCGCTCGGCGTGCGGCCCGATGGCCTTTATCTCGACGGCACGTTCGGCGCGGGCGGCTATACCAGCGCGATCCTCGCCACGCCCGGAACCCATGTTCTCGCCTTCGACCGCGATCCCTCGGCGATCGAGGCCGGTCGGGACCTAGTCCATTCCGCGAGCGGCCGGCTCACCCTCGTCGAGGACAAGTTCTCCAATCTCGGCGACGTGGCGACGCGTTTGGGCCTTGGCCCCTTCGACGGCGTGACCCTGGACATTGGAGTCTCCTCCATGCAGCTCGACCAGGCGATCCGCGGATTCTCGTTCCGCAACGACGGGCCGCTCGACATGCGCATGAGCAAGAGCGGGCTCAGCGCCGCCGATATCGTCAACACCGCCTCGGTGGAGGCGCTGGCCGATATCCTCTATTATTATGGCGAGGAACGCGCGTCGCGGCGCATCGCGCGCGCCATCGTCGCCGACCGGGTCGCCAAGCCCTTCGTCACGACAAAGCCGCTCGCCGACATGATCGCGCGCGTCGTGCCGGGCAAGCCGACCGAGATCCATCCCGCGACCCGGACGTTCCAGGCCTTGCGCATCGCCGTCAACGACGAATTGGGCGAGCTCGTTCGCGGTCTCGCCGCCGCCGAACGCGTGTTGAAGCCGGGCGGTTGCTTGGCCGTGGTGACGTTCCATTCGCTCGAGGATCGGATCGTCAAACAGTTTTTCGCCAAACGCGCGGGCAAGGGCGAGGCGCCGGGCCGCCGGCTGCCGGGCGAGGCGCCCGCGATACCGCCGAGCTTCACGCTGCCGCGCGGGCAGCCCGTCGTCGCGGAGCCGGCGGAAACCGCCGCGAACCCGCGCGCGCGTTCGGCGAAACTGCGGTTTGGCCTGCGCACGGAAAATCCAGCCCTCGAGATCGGCGCCGATCTCCTCAAACTCACACAGCTGCCGCAACAGGGAGGCAAGGGACATTAAATGGTTCGGATCCTCAACCTCATAGCCATCGCGGCGCTGATCGGCTCGGCGATCTATGCCTATTCGATCAAGTACAAAACGATCTTCCATGCCGAGGAAATCGCGGAACTCAAAAACAACATCAAAAAAGAACAAGACGAAATCGGCAAGTTGCGCGCCGATTGGGCGCATCTCACGCGCCCCGAGCGCATTCAGGCGCTTTCGGAAAAACTGACCGATTTGCAGCCGTTGGCGCTGAACCAGATCGTCAAGGCCGAGGCGCTGCCCGACAAGGCGCCCAAGGTCGATTCGATCGGCCGCAAGCTCGACGACCTCGGCCTGTCCGAACCGACGAACACGCCGGCCGATTCGGCGGCCAGCGGCGCGACGCCGTCCTCCTCGCCGAGGGATACGCGATGAACGCGCCGTTTCCGCCTCCCGAGGGCCGCGCCGCGCGCGAGCCCACGCCCGCGCGGCCGAACGCCGTCATGCGCCTTGTGAAGGCGCTGTTCACGACGCGTCTCGACAAGACCCGCGGCCGGACGCGGATCGTCGCCTTGCTGTTCACGCTGTTGTTTGGCGTGATCATCGGCAAGCTCGTCTACTTCGGCCTCAAGCCGGAAGCCCCCGCGACAATCAAAACCGCGGCCTCGGACGCGGTCGCGGCGGCGCGGCCCGATATTCTCGACCGCAATGGCGAGGTTCTCGCGACCGACATCAAGGTCATGAGCGTCTTTGCCGAACCGCGCCGGATCATCGACAAGGACGAGGCGGTCGAACTGATCACCGCCGTCCTGCCCGACGTCGACGCCAAGGAGCTGCGCACGAAGCTCGAATCGCGCAAGGGCTTCGTCTGGGTCAAGCGCGCGGTCACGGCGAAGGAACAGCAAGAGATCTTTCATCTCGGCCTGCCCGGCGTCGGCTTCCTGCCCGAGAACAAGCGCATCTATCCCAATGGACCGATCGCGGCCCATGTGCTTGGTTTCGCCAATCTCGACGGCGTCGGCATTTCCGGTCTCGAGAAATTTGTCGATACGCAGGGCTTGAGCGATCTGCATGGCGCGGGCTTCAAACTCGCGCCCGACGATTTGAAGCCGCTCGTCACCTCGCTCGATCTGCGCGCGACCTATGCCGTGCGCGACGAGCTCGAAAAGGGCGTCGAGAAATTCAAGGCCAAGGCCGGCGCGGCGGCCATTCTCGACGTCAATACCGGCGAGATCATCGCCATGGCCTCGCTGCCCGATTTCGATCCGAACAATCCGGCCGACGCGCTCGATCCCGATCACATCAACCGGCTGTCGGTCGGCGTCTATGAAATGGGCTCGACCTTCAAGGCGATCTCGATCGCGATGGCGCTCGAAGCCAACAAGGTCAATCTCAACTCAAGGGTCGACGCGCGCGACGTGCTCCGCTTCGGCCGCTTCACGATTCACGACTTCCATCCCGAACATCGCATTCTCACCGTCCCGGAAGTCTTCATCCACTCGTCGAATATCGGCACCGCGCGCATGGCGATGATGGTCGGCGTCGAGGGGCATAAGGCGTTCCTGCGCAAGATGGGGCAATTGACGCGCCTGCGCACCGAACTGCCCGAGAGCGCCGAGCCGCTGGTTCCCAAGAACTGGAGCGAGCTCAACACGATCACGATCGCGTTCGGCCAGGGGCTCAACGTGGCGCCGCTGCAAGCCTTGATGGCGGTCGGCGCGCTCGTCAACGGCGGCGTGATGATCACGCCGACCTTCCTGAAGCGCGGCGAGGAGGACGCCAAACGCGACGCGCCCCGCGTCATCCGGCCCGACGTTTCGGAATCGCTGCGCTATCTCATGCGCATCAATGCCGAGGTCGGCTCGGCCGGCAACGCCAATATCCCGGGCTATTTCATCGGCGGCAAGACCGGCACGGCCGACAAGATCGTCCATGGCCATTATTCCAAGGACAAGGTGTTCACGACCTTCATGGCCGTCCTGCCCGCCGACAAGCCGCGGTATCTGTTCCTGACGCTGATGGACGAGCCGCAGGCCATTCCCGGCACCTACGGCTATCATACGGCGGCCTGGAATTCGGGCGTCGTGACCGGCAAGATCATCGAGCGCGTGACGCCGCTGCTCGGCATTCCGCCGCGAATCGAATTGCCGGTCCTCCCCTTCCCGCTGCTGGCGCAACTGGGTTATGGTTTCGCCAATACCCCGCAGCATTCGAAGGGAGAAATCCACTGACGCGGCTCGCGGATCTTTTGCCCGAGGCCTCCTGTCCCGGCGCCTTGGGGAATCTCGACGTCAAAGGTCTCACCGACGATAGCCGCCGGGTCGAGCCGGGCTCGGTGTTTTTCGCGATTCCCGGCGTCAAGGCGGACGGCTCGGCCTTTATCGATGACGCCCTCGCCAAGGGGGCCATCGCCATCGTCGCCGAGCGCCAGCCGCCGGGACCGAGCAACTGCACGGCCTTCATTCTCGTCGACGACGTCCGTCGCGCGCTGGCGCTCGCGGCTTCGGTCTTTTATCCCGGCCAGCCCGCGACGATCGCCGCCGTCACCGGCACGAGCGGGAAAACCTCGGTCGCCTCGTTTTGCCAGCAGATTTGGACCAAGCTCGGCCACCAGGCGGCCTCGCTCGGCACGCTCGGCATCGTCGCGCCGCAAGGCGCCATCTATGGCTCGCTGACGACGCCGGGGCCCGTCGCCTTGCATCAAAGCCTCGATCGCCTCGCGCAAAACGGCGTCACCCATCTCGCGCTCGAAGCCTCGTCGCATGGGCTCGAACAGAAGCGCCTCGACGGCGTCAGGCTCGCGGCGGGCGCCTTCACCAATCTGTCGCGCGACCATTTGGATTATCACCTCACCTTGGACGCCTATCTCACGGCCAAGCTGCGGTTGTTCGAGACGCTGCTGGCGCCGGGCCAGCCCGCCGTGATCAATGCCGATAGCGACGCCGCGCCTTCCGTCATCGCCGCCGCGACCGCGCGCGGGTTGCGGCTCTTCACGGTCGGGCGAGCGGGCCGCGATCTCCGCGCGATCGGCGCGCGGCCCGGCGACCTCGGCGGCGAGCTCACGATCGAGGCCGACGGACGGGCGATCAAGACGCGGCTCGCGCTCGCCGGGGACTTTCAGCTCTCCAACGCGCTCGTCGCCGCTGGTCTCTGTATCGCCACCGGCAGCCCCGCCGCCGACGTGCTCGCGGCGCTTGAGACGCTCGAAGGCGCGCCGGGCCGCCTGCAACTAGCCGGACGGCGTGGGACGTCCCCCGTGTTCATCGATTATGCCCATAAGCCCGATGCGCTCGACAAGGTCTTGACCGCGCTGCGGCCGCTCGCGACCGGCCCCTTGATCGTGGTTTTCGGCTGCGGTGGCGACCGCGACCAGGGCAAACGGCCGATCATGGGCGAAATCGCCGCCCGCCTGGCCGACCGGGTCGTCGTCACCGATGACAACCCACGCTCCGAACAGCCGGACCGGATCCGGGCCGCGATCCTCGCCGGCGCCGCGAACGGCACCGCCGAAGTCGTGGAAATTGCCGACCGCGCGAGCGCGATCGAGGCCGCGGTGGCGAGCCTTGGCCCCGGCGGCGTCTTGGTGATCGCGGGAAAAGGTCACGAAACCGGCCAGATCATCGGCGACACGGTGCTTCCCTTCTCTGACCTTGACTGCGCCCGGCGCGCTTTGCAGAACCACCCGTCATGACGAACACCTCCCTGGATGATCCGCTCTGGACGGGCCTTGGCCTCGTCGCGCCGCTCGACGCGCGCGTGATCGGCGCCGTGCCGCCCGGCGTCACCGGCATTTCGATCGATACGCGGAGCCTCGAGCGCGGCGATCTGTTTTTCGCCATCACCGGAGACAATTCGAACGGTCACGATTATGTCGAAGCCGCCTTTCAGGCCGGCGCGGCGGCGGCCGTCATCGACGAAGCCCACGTGGAACGGCTGCGCGGCGCCAGCTCGCTCTATGTCGTGCCGAACGTGTTGGAAAGCCTGGTCGCGCTCGGACGCGCGGCGCGCGCGCGCACCGAGGCGCGCGTCATCGCCGTGACCGGCTCGGTCGGCAAGACCTCGACCAAGGAAGCGCTGCGGCAGGCGCTCGCGCCGAGCGGCGCGGTCCACGCCTCGGTCGCGTCGTACAATAATCACTGGGGCGTGCCGCTCACGCTCGCGCGGATGCCGAGGTCGACCGCCTTCGCCGTCGCCGAAATCGGCATGAACCACGCGGGCGAGATCACGCCGCTGACGGCCCTGGTCCGGCCGCATGTCGCCATCGTCACCACCGTCGGGCCGGTCCATCTCGAATTCTTCGACTCGGTCGAAGCGATCGCCGACGCGAAGGCGGAAATTTTTTCGGGGCTCGAGCCCGGCGGCACCGCGATCATCAACCGCGACAGCCCCTATTTCGAGCGCCTCGCCGCGGCGGCGCGCCAGTCCCCGGCGGGCCGCGTCCTGAGCTTCGGCGCGCATGAAGAGGCCGATGCGCGAATCATCGGCTTTTCCCCCGTGTCGGGCCATTCCGTCGTGACGGCGACGATCGCGGGCGAGACGCTGACCTTCCGGCTCGGCACGCAGGGCCGCCATCTCGCCGAAAACGCGCTCGCCGTGCTTCTCGCGGTCCAGAGCGTCGGAGCCGACCTCGACGCCGCCGTCAAAGCCTTGGCTTTTTTCGAGGCGCAGAAGGGTCGCGGCGAACGCGTGCTGGTCGCGACCCCCAACGGCCCGTTTGCGCTGATCGACGAAAGCTACAATGCCAATCCGGCCTCGATGCGGGCCGCTTTCGCGATGGCGGGAACGCTGAAGCCGGGGCCGCGCGGGCGCCGCATCGCGGTGCTCGGCGACATGCTCGAGCTTGGCCATCACGGACCGTCCTTGCATGAAGGTCTCGCCGAGGATCTCGTCGCCAATGGCTTCGATCTCGTTTTCGCGGCCGGACCGCTGATGCGTTCGCTCGTCGCGGCGCTTCCCAATTCAATTTCAGTCACGTGGCGCGAACGCGCCGTCGATCTGCAGCCGGCCGTGCTCGAAGCCGTGCAGGCCGGCGATATCGTGATCGTCAAAGGATCGAATGGCAGCCGCATGGCGCCGATTGTCGGCGCCCTCAAGGAGCGGCATGCCGCCCCGGCGCCCAACTAGCCGGGGAATCGTTCAATGCTCGCATGGCTCGCGGAACTCTCGCCCCACTTTGGGCCGCTGAATCTGTTTCGCTACATCACCTTCCGCACCGGCGGCGCGATTTTCACGGCTTTGTTCTTCGTGTTCTTTTTCGGACCGCGGATCATCGCCGCGCTGCGTCTGAAACAGGGCAAGGGCCAGCCGATCCGACTCGACGGACCGCAATCCCATCTGCTGACCAAAAAGGGCACGCCGACGATGGGCGGGCTGATGATCCTGTCGGGTCTGATCGTCTCGACCCTGCTCTGGGCCAATCTCAAAAACCACTACGTTTGGATCGTCTTGCTGGTCATGACTGGCTTCGGCCTGATCGGCTTCTACGACGATTATCTCAAGGTCACGCGGCAGACCCACGCGGGCTTTTCCGGCCGCCTCCGGCTCGCGCTCGAAGCCGGCATCGCCATGGTCGCGTGCTATCTGATGATGCACTACGGCACCGTGCATACGACCGCTTTGTCGATCCCCGCGATCAACGGCTATATCACCGATCTCGGCCTGTTCTTCGTCGTGTTCGGCGCCTTCGTGATCGTCGCCTCGGGCAATGCGGTCAATTTGACCGATGGGCTCGATGGCCTCGCCATCGTCCCCGTGATGATCGCGGCGGGCACGTTCGGGATTATCGCCTATCTCGCCGGGAATGCGATTTTCTCGACCTATCTCGGCATCAATTTCGTGATCGGCGGCGGCGAATTGGCGGTCGTGTGCGGCGCCTTGATCGGCGCGGGCCTGGGATTTCTGTGGTTCAACGCGCCGCCGGCGCAGATCTTCATGGGCGATACGGGATCGCTCGCGCTCGGCGGGTTGCTCGGCACGATCGCGGTCGCGGTCAAGCATGAGATCGTCTTGGTGATCGTCGGCGGCCTGTTCGTGCTCGAGGCCGTCTCGGTGATCGTCCAAGTCGCCTCGTTCAAGCTCACGGGCAAGCGCGTGTTCAAAATGGCGCCGATCCACCATCATTTCGAACAGCTCGGCTGGTCCGAACCGCAAGTCGTGGTGCGCTTCTGGATCATCGCCTTCGTCTTGGCCTTGATCGGCCTTTCGACGCTCAAACTCCGGTAGCATGGGATCCGATGATTTCGCTGACATCCTTTTCGGGCCAGAAAATCGCGCTGTTCGGCCTCGGCACATCGGGCCTGACGGCCGCGCTCGCGCTCGGCGCGGGCGGCGCCGAGGTCGCGGCCTGGGACGACAAGGAGACGTCGCGCGCCAAGGCGGCCGCGGCCGGCGTGACGCTCGCCGATTTGCACTCGGCCGATTGGTCGCGCTTCGACGCCTTCGTCCTCGCGCCCGGCGTTCCGCTGACCCATCCCGCGCCGCATTGGAGCGTGATCAAGGCGCAAGCGGCGGGTGTTCCGATCATCGGCGACATCGAGCTGTTTTGCCGTGAACGCGCGGTGCGCGCGCCGCAATCCCGGCTCGTCGCCATCACCGGCACCAACGGCAAATCGACGACGACGGCGCTCGCCGCGCATCTCTTCAAAAGCTTCGGCTACGAGACCGGAATGGGCGGCAATATCGGCACGCCGGTGCTCGAATTGGAGCCGCCGACGCC
>JARLIW010000310.1 GCA_031291515.1 Beijerinckiaceae bacterium
ACATCGCGGCCGTTGGAAGACGTCCAGACTCGGTGGAACGCGCATGCGCTCCAACGCCTCTGGTCACGCATCCAAGGGATAGGCGGCTTCGATCACATAGGGGCCGCCGCCGAGCGAATCGCGCGAGGACATCAGGACGAACCGCTGGGCCTCGAAACTGCGCGCCGGCAAGAAGCCTTGCGCCGCGATATAATCGGCGACCGCGAGCGGCGACGTCTGGCGCAGCCGGGCGAGCGTGACATGCGGCGCGAACTTGCGGGTTTCGGCGGTAAGGCCGAGGCGACGCATCAGCCGTTCGTGCCCGGCCTGGAGTTCGAGCAGCGGCGCCTCCGGTTTGACCGCCGCGACGATGGCGCGCGGCTTGCCGCCGCCAAAGGCCGCGAGTCCCTCGAGCGTCACCGTCAAGGGCTTGCGCTGCATTCGCGCGAGCAGGGCATGGATCTCGCGCGCCTCGGCCTCGCCGATATCGCCGATGAAGCGCAGGGTGATGTGATAATTCTCGACATCGATCCACCGCGCGCCCGGCAACCCGCCGCGCAGGGTGGCGAGATCCGCGGCAATGTGTTCCGGCAGTTCGAGAGCCGTGAAAAGACGGGGCATGGCGGCAAGCTCGCGGGAAGCGCCTCTACCAAAACCAGCGCGACGCGCGAGGTCAAGGACTAGCGGACGCGGTGGTTAAAACGCGAGGGCGGAGGGCTTATCCTCCCCCGCGAAGCGGGGGAGGATCCGCTCTCCCCCCTCAGCTCCGAGGCCCCACGCTTTTGAGCAGCATCTCCACGCTCGGCAGGATATGCGCGACGATCGTTTCGACGCCGCGCTTGTTCGGATGCATGCCGTCGGAAAGTTTTTGGCTCGTATCCTCGGCCATGCCGTCGAGGAAAAAGGGATAGAGCGGCACGTCGAATTGCGTGGCGAGCGCGGGATAGATCGCGTCGAATTGGTTTCCATAGTCCTTGCCGAGGCTCGGCGGCGCGAGCATGCCGGCCAGCAGGACCTTGATATGTTTCGCCTTGAGCTTCTCGAGCAGACTGGCCAGAGCCTGTTTGGTGATGGCGGGATCGATGCCGCGCAGCATGTCGTTGGCGCCAAGCTCCAAAATCACCGCATCGGCGCCGTCGCCGAGCGTCCAATCGAGCCGCGCGAGCCCGCCGGTGGACGTATCGCCCGAGACGCCGCCATTGACCACGACGACATCCTTGCCCTCGGCGCGCAACACGCGTTGCAGCACGGCGGGAAAGGCCTCGTTCTCCGGCAGCATGTAGCCGGCGCTCAGACTATCCCCGAAGGCGACGATCTTGATCGGCCCGGCGGGCGCGGTTTGCGCTTGAGCGGCGAGGCCGGGACAAAGCGCGGCACAGACGAGCACGGCGAGCCATGGTAGGACGCGCTTGGGTTTGGGCCGGATGGCCCGGCTTGGCATGGAAAGCATCATGAATTCACCGGTGATCGAATTGTCCCACATCGACCTCAGTCTGGGTCGCGGGGCGGCACGTGTTCATATCTTGAAAGACATTTCGCTCAATATAGGGCGCGGCGAGACGATTGGCCTGACCGGCCCGTCGGGATCGGGAAAATCGACGCTGTTGATGGTCATGGCCGGGCTCGAACGCCCCGATCGCGGCCGCGTCAGCGTCGAGGGCATCGAGCTCTCGTCGCTGAGCGAGGACGATCTGGCGCGGTTTCGCGGCCGGCGGATCGGCATCGTGTTTCAGTCGTTTCACCTGATTCCGACCATGACCGCGCTCGAAAATGTCGCGGTGCCGCTCGAGCTTGCCGGCCATGCCGATCCGCTGGGCCGCGCCAAGGCCGAACTCGACGCCGTCGGCCTCGGGGCGCGGATGGCGCATTATCCCGCGCAATTATCGGGCGGCGAGCAGCAGCGGGTCGCGCTCGCCCGCGCCCTGGCGCCCGAACCCGCCATTCTCGTCGCGGACGAGCCGACCGGCAATCTCGACGAGACGACCGGCGCGGCGATCATCGACCTGATGTTCGCCCTAAAATCCGCGAGGAACGCGACGCTCGTCCTCGTCACCCACGATCTCGTGCTGGCGGCGCGATGCGAGCGCACGATCCGGTTCCGCTCCGGCCGCGTCGAGGACGACGGCTTGGTGGCGGCCGGTTTAAGCTTACCGTGAGGGTTCGCTTGCCGCCTGGCGCTTTGCCCGTTAACACACGATATTAAAGCTTAGTTTGGTCTGTCTATCTGGAGCCGCCATGCGCGCCCTACTCGATTTGGTTCTGCTCGTTCTCAAGCTTTACGGCTATGTCATTATCATCGTGGCGATCATGTCCTGGCTGATCGCGTTCAATGTCATCAATATTTACAACAACGTCGTCCGCTCGATCTGGACCTCGCTCAATGCTCTGACCGAACCGCTGCTGCGTCCAATCCGCGCGGCGCTTCCGGCCATGGGCGGTCTCGATATTTCGCCGATCGTGCTGCTGCTTTTGCTGTTCTTGGTCGAGGACATCATCGTCACTTATATCTATCCAAATGTGTTCTAGCGTTTCGTCGGCGCATGAAGGATGGCGGCTCTAGGCGCGGCGGCGGCATCCGATGCCTGAAACACCGGTTTCGTGCGGTTCTCGCGCTGGAATCCGACGGCCGAGCTCCGATCTCTTAAAGATTTCGACCGTTTTAGAGCGTTTTCCACGTGGGCGGGATCTCCCAAACGACAAGAAATCGCTCTCTTTGTAAGACGTTAGGGCATGTCCTCGATCGAAAGAGCCTTCAACTTTTTCGAGACATGCTCGAGGCGTCATCAACCAAACTTTAAAGTTACTCGCGTTACCATGTCCGCCTTACACGGTCCGGATATCGCCCCATGCGCATCATCGATCTGAAAACGCGCGGCGCGGGATGGGCTCCTGGGTCAAATCCACCGGTTCTTGATGACCGAAGCCTGGGCTCGGATCATGCCGCGCCCACCAACTCGGCCGCGGCGCGATGAGCGCTTTCGGGTCGCTGCGCGCGCGCATCCTGTCAGGTTTTATCGGTCTTCTCGCCCTCGCTGTCGCGTGGTTCGCGGTCTCTTATTATTTCGCCACGGTTTTCCAGAGCGGAGCGGCGGCGTGGATCGCCACCGTACCGGCGGTGCGCGAGGCCTCCATTGTCAGTGAACTCGCCCATTTCGCGCAAACGAGCCTGAAGGACAATCTCGCCACCGACACCCCCGAAACGCGCGGCAAGATGGCAGCGGCCTTTTCAAAGCTTTCGGACGAGCTCGTCAAAACCAATCAGACAAGCGACGCTAAATCGTTGGAGACGCGGAGCAAGAATACGGCGAAAGCGATTGTCGAGGCGGCCGCGCGTTCGCGCCTGGTGTTGGAGGCTGCGGCCGACCTCGCGCCCGCGAGCCTCGCGATCGGCCAAGAATTCGCGGCCGACCGCGACGCGGCATCGATCGCAAGCCCCGGCTTGGCCTCTTCGGTCTCGCGCTTGCAGGTCTTGGCGGGCCAATTGTCAATGGTTGCCGTTCGCGCGGCATTCAGCTCCGACAGCCCGGTTCAAGACGCATTTGCCGCGACGCGCGGACATCTTCGCGACGAGGTTGCGGCGATTTTGCGCGATAGCGCCGCGACGGCTCGCCTCCGCGATCTCGTGAACGCGTTCGCGGCGCGCATGACGGTCCTGGACGCCGCAAGCCGGGATTTCGGCACCGCCCGCTCGCGCGAGGCCAACGAGGCGCATGAGCTAAATGTCGCCCTCGATCGGCTGATCCAGGCGATGGCCCAAAACGTCGCGGAGGCGCGCGTGCGTTACGATACGGCCGCCAGAGCGACGGAAAGTGCGTCCTCGGATCTGATCTCGGCCCTGTTCAAGAGCAGTATCATCGTTTGCGCCCTTGGGCTCGCGGTCGCCGTCGTTCTGGGATCGTCGATCTCGCGGCCGCTCGGATTGTTGAAGGAGGCGATCGGACGGATCGTCGAGAGCGATTTCGCCACGCGGATTCCGGGCTTGGAACGCCGCGACGAGATCGGCGAGATCGCCCGCGCGCTCGAGATTTTTCGGGACAATGGGATTAGGCTGCGCGCGACGGAAGCCGCCGCTGGCGCGGCAGGCGCGGAGCAGCAGCAGGTGGTTCGGGCGATCGCCGGCGGGCTCGAACAGCTTGCCGCCGGGGCCTTGAGCTTCCGCTTGGCGGACCCGTTTCCGGCCAGTTACGAAAAACTCCGGCTCGATTTCAATCGCGCCATCGAATCCTTGCAGGGCGCCGTGGCCGTCGTTTCCGACAGCACGGCATCAATCCACTCCGGCGCGATCGAAATGTCGTCGACGTCGGAGGATCTGTCGCGGCGAACCGAGCAGCAGGCGGCAAGTCTCGTGGAAACCGTCTGCGCCTTGCAACAAATCGCCGCGACGGTGCACGAGACCGCCGAGGGCGCCAAACACGCGCGCGCGGTCGTGGGACTGGCCGATGCCGAGGCCGGCCACTCCGCGGCGATCATGCGCCAGGCCATCCAGGCAATGAGCGGGATCGAAACGTCCTCGAGCGAAATCAGCAAGATCGTCGGCGTCATCGATCAAATTGCATTTCAAACCAACCTGCTCGCCCTCAATGCCGCTGTCGAGGCGGCGCGCGCCGGCGAGTCCGGCCGGGGCTTCGCGGTCGTGGCTTCGGAAGTTCGGGCCCTGGCGCAACGCAGCGGCAGCGCCGCGCGGGAAATTCGAAGCCTGATCGCCTCCTCGCGCGACCATGTCCATCAAGGCGTCGAATTGGTCAACCAAACCGGGACCACGCTCGAACGCATCATGCAGCAGATCGTCGAGATCAACGGCATCGTCAAGGCGATCGCGACTTCCGCGGAAACCCAGGCGGCGAGTCTGGACGAAGTCAATATCGCGGTTTCGGCAATGGATAAGTTCACCCAGCAGAATGCCACCATGGCCGAGGAAACGACGGCCGCGAGTCATGCGGTGGCCCATGAGATGGATGCGCTCGCGGGCTTGATCGCGCGCTTCGATTCCGGCGGCAAGACGGCCAGGCCGGGGACGATCGTCACGCCAGCGTGGACCGCGCCCGCGCGTGCCGTGGCGGAAAAGACAGCGCTGGTCGTCGAGAAACCCGCGCCCGAACCCGCGCGAACGCCAGCCACCTTCGTGGCGGATCGAGAGCCCGCCCCGCGAAATGCGGTGGCCGAGCCGCAACCGCGCGAGCGCGTGGCGTTTCGGAAAAGCGGCCCGGCATCGCGAATGGAAATCTCGACCGTGGGCGCAAGCAGAAGTTTGGTCTCGCGCGCTTCCGAACGTAACCTCGACGATTGGCGCGAATTCTAGTCTTCGGCCATCCCCTCGGCAGGCCCGCGCGTCTCCCAGCGCGTCACGCCCTCTTGCGCAATCGCCGCGGCGGCATCGGCTACGCGTTTGCCTCCAATCACCAAATCAGGCGCGATCTCGGCGAGCGGAACGAGGACGAAGGCGCGCTCGAACAGGCTGGCATGCGGAATGACGAGGTCCGGCGCATCGACCGAGAGGCCGGCGTAAAATAAAATATCGATATCGATGCGCCGGGGACCCCAACGGAGTCCCGGCTCGCGGCCGAGCAGGATTTCCACCGCCTTGACTTCGTTGAGCAGCGCGCGCGGATCGAGCGTGGTTTGCGCGAGCGCGCAGGCATTGGCGAAATCGGCCTGCGCGACGGGTCCCCAGGGCGGCGTCCGGTAGATGGCGGACACACGCCCGATCCGGATTTTTTCGCGCGCGGCGAGAATGCGAAGCGCCTCGGCGATCGCGCCCGGCGCATCCCCGACATTGCCGCCGAGCCCCAGCGCGATCTCGATCCAGACCGGCTCCATCTCAGGCGCGCTCGATCGCATCGAAAACGGCGAGGGCGGCGAGATTTTCGGCGCAATCATGCACGCGGAAAATCGTGGCGCCGCGCGCCGCCGCCGCGACATTGGCGGCAATCGTCGGAATGAGCCGATCGCCGGCGCCGTGAGGGCCGAGCAGCGCGGCGAACAGGGATTTGCGCGAGACGCCGACCAGAATCGGCAGGCCGTAATCGCGCAAGACCCGCACGCCGTTCAGCGCCGCGAAATTCTGCGCTTTCGTCTTGCCGAAGCCAATTCCGGGATCGAGAACGAGACGCGCGCGCAAAATGCCGGCGCGGTCCGCCAGCGCGAGCGAGCGGTCGAAAAAGCGGCGGATGTCGTCGACGATGTCGAGATCCGGGTCGGTGCTCGCGCGATTATGCATCAACACGAGTCCCGCCTCGCCCGCCGCGACGATATCGGCCATCGCGGGATCGCCTTGCAGGCCCCATTGGTCGTTGACGACGGCCACGCCGGCTTCCAACGCCAAGCTCGCGACGACAGCCTTGGTCGTATCGATCGAGACGGCGACATCGATCGATTGGACCAGAGCGGCAAGCGCGGGGGCGAGCCGGGCGATTTCCTCGGCCTCGGTGACGGGGGAATGGCCGGGCCGCGTCGATTCGGCGCCGACGTCGACGATGGCGGCGCCGGCCGCGACATGGGCGCGGGCATGGGCCGTGGCGGCATCGGCTTCGACGAAGCGCCCGCCGTCGGAAAACGAATCCGGCGTGATATTGACGATGCCCATGACGGCGGGTCCGACGCGAGCCACGTCGAGGAAACGATCGCGCTTGGCCGCCGTCTCCGCCTTCACGGCGTCGGCCCCGCCGCTTTGACGAGCGTC
Source organism: Beijerinckiaceae bacterium (assembly GCA_031291515.1). Taxonomy (GTDB): domain Bacteria; phylum Pseudomonadota; class Alphaproteobacteria; order Rhizobiales; family Beijerinckiaceae; genus RH-AL1. Next base: position 6,659 of record JARLIW010000310.1, read on the forward strand.
GCGCGGTCGCGGCGCACGAGAATGCCGACCGAACCGTCGATCACGTCGAGTTTTTCGACTTTGATCGCGACCGCCGTGAGCTGGGGATAGGCCAGGAGATTGGCGGCCAGTTCCTCGGCCAGAGTCTCGACGAAGGTTACGTGCGGGCGCTCGGCGAGCACGCGGATCGTCTCGATGATGATGTCGTAGGAGAACACGCCGCGCATGTCGGTGGGCGGCTCCGCCGGGCGACGCACGTCCGCGTCGACGCTGAAACGCACGCGCTGGCGCGCGCCGCGCTCGGCCTGATACGCGCCAATCGCCAATAGGACGATGAAATCATGGACGAAAATATGGTCGGTTTCACCATGGACGGCAAAATCGTCGCGGCTTGGGCCATGGTCTTCGCGGGGGATCAGGGCACGAAGCGCCTCCACCGCGGTAACGTCGAGACCAAGCTCGGCCCGGTGATCGCGCCGCGCGGCGGCATCGAAGCCGAGCAAATCGGGTTGGAGAACCAAAAGCCGCGCGACGTCGGGCGCCTCCAAGCCGCCGGCCAGACCAAAGGCCAGTTCACCCAACCGGCAGGCGCGGCCAAAGGCATCGAGCTGCGCGATCGTCACCGCATCAAGCAGCCGGCCCCCGTCGCTCACGTCGAGAATCGCCGCATCGGCGGCGCCGAGGATCTCTTCGAGCGGCCCCAAAAGATCGCCCTCGGCCGGGACGATGGCGGCGAGCTTCACGCCGCCGCCCGACGCCGGCAAGGCGCTCAGCGCCGCGCGCGCGTCGGCCACGAATTGAAACGGAAGCGCGATTTCGTCGGCGCCGAGCGAGACCGCCGCTTCGATCGCGCCGGGATGGCGGAGCGGACCCTCGACGCGCAGGCGCAAAATACCGGGAAAGGCCGCTCGAACCGCGCGGATCGCCGCGCGATGGGGCGCCGGACCGGGCATCCAGACCTCGAGGACATCGGCTCCGCCCGCCGCCGCGACAAAGGCGTCTTCCGCCGTGGCGGCGCGAACGAGCATGCGAGTCATGGCGAGCCGTCTCCCCTAGGTTTGGCGCTGCGACAGGTCCAGCCGCCCGGTGGCGAGCGCAAGACGCAATTCTCCGACGACGGCGG
>JARLIW010000084.1 GCA_031291515.1 Beijerinckiaceae bacterium
CAACGACAGCGAGGTCGCCGGCAATTTTTCGACTGGCAATGGCGTGGGTTACGTCTTGATGTATTCCGATCGCCTCTACGTGCATGACAACGTCTCCGACCGGGATCGCGATCATGGGCTGCTGTTCAACTACGCCAACGAGTCGCGCATCGACGACAACGTCGCGCGCGGCAGCGAAAAATGCGTGTTCATCTACAACGCCAATAAGAACCGCTTCGCCGGCAATTGGTTCGAAAGCTGCCAGATCGGCATTCATTTCACCGCCGGCTCCGAACGCAACGAGATCACTGGCAACGCCTTCGTCAACAACCGCACCCAGGTGATGTATGTCGGCACGCGCCTGTTGGACTGGTCGGTGCGCGGGCGCGGTAACTACTATAGCGACAATCCCGCCTTTGACCTCAAAGGCGACGGCATCGCCGACACCGCCTACCGTCCCAACGATCTCATGGATCAAGTGATATGGCGGGCGCCCGCCGCCAAAATGCTGCTCAACAGCCCCGCTGTACAGGTGGTGCGGTGGGCGCAGGCACAGTTTCCGGCGATCCATCCTGGCGGCGTCATCGACACCGCGCCGCTGATGAAGCCGCCACACCCGCCGGCCTTGGCGCGGCTAGCGCCATGACGGACGAAACCGTCGTCATGCGCGGCGTCACTCGCCGCTACGGGCGGCAGGACGCAGTATGCGACTTCGATCTGACGCTACGCGCCGGCGAATGCGTCGGCCTCGTCGGCCACAACGGCGCCGGCAAGAGCACTCTCATCAAGATGATGCTCGGGCTGGTGCGTCCAAGCGCCGGCAGCGTGCGGGTTCTGGGCGAGGACCCCGCCGTCGGCGCCGCCGCGCGGGCCCGGCGCGAGCTCGGCTATCTGCCTGAGAACGTCGCGCTGCACCCCTCGATGACTGGCGCTGAGACTCTCGCATTCTATGCGCGGCTGAAGCGCCAGCCGGTTACCCGCAATGCCGCGCTGTTGGAGCGCGTCGGCATCGCGCCGGCGGCGCATCGTCGTGTCGGTACGTATTCCAAAGGCATGCGCCAGCGTCTCGGTTTGGCGCAGGCCCTGCTGGGCAGCCCGCGCGCGCTGCTGCTGGACGAGCCGACCACTGGTCTCGACCCGGCGCTGCGCCAAAGCTTCTACGAAATCATCCGCGATCTGAGCCGCGATGGGGCCATGGTGCTGTTGTCGTCGCACGCGCTCGCGGAGTTGGAGGGGCATGTAGACCGGGTCGTGGTGATGAACCAGGGCCGCAAGGTCGCCGATGGCAGCATCGCCGGCCTGCGCGGCCTTGCCGCCATCCGGCCGCGCATTCGGCTACGCTTGGCGCACGCGCTACGAGCCGTTGCGAACGAGTCGAATGCCTGGGCCGGATGGTCACCGGTGTCCGAGGGCGTCTTGGAATTGTCCTGTGAGGAAAGCGAGGTTGTGTCCGTGCTGCGCGGCTTACCCATTTCCGCGCAGGACATCGAGATCATCCGCCCGTCGCTCGACGAACTCTACGCGGCTTTCCAGAAGGGGGCGATATGAGACAGGTGATCATCATCGCCGGTAAGGAGTTGCGCGACGGCATGCGCAATCGCTGGGTGCTCGCGACCACGGCGTTGTTGGCGGCACTGGCGCTCACGCTCGCCTTCCTCGGCGCGGCGCCCACCGGCACGGTCAAGGTCGGTGCGCTGGCGGTTACGATCGTCAGCCTATCCAGCCTCACTATTTTTCTCGTGCCGCTGATCGCGCTGTTGTTGTCGTATGACGCCATCGTCGGCGAGGTGGATCGCGGTACCATGGCGCTGCTGCTCGCCTATCCCGTGACACGCTGGCAGATCATATTGGGCAAATTCGCCGGCCACCTCGGCATCATGGCCTTCGCCACCGTCGCCGGCTACGGCATCGCCGGGCTGGCTCTCCAATGGGCTGGCAACGAGGATCGTGGGGCGTGGACCGCCTTCACCATCATGGTCGCTTCATCGGTGCTGCTCGGCGGCGTCTTCATCGCCATTGGCTATCTCGTGAGTACGCTGGTGCGTGACCGCGGCACGGCCGGCGGCATCGCGGTCGGTGTCTGGCTCTTCTTCGTGCTGCTCTATGACATGGCGCTGCTTGGCGTTCTGGTGGCCGATCAGGGCCGTACCGTGACGGCCGGCGGATTGAATCTGCTCCTGCTTCTGAACCCGGCCGACGCCTACCGGCTGCTTAACCTGACCGCCACTCCAGATGTCGGCGGCTTTGCTGGCGTCGCGGGTCTGGGCGCCCGTACCGGTCTCGGTCCGGCTGTCCTGCTCGGCGCGCTCGCGGCCTGGGTCGTCGTGCCGTTGGCGGCGGCCACCGCCCTTTTTGCGCGGAGGCAGATATGAGGCGCAGAGAGGTGCTGCTCGGATTGATTTTTCTGGCCGCCTGCAAGCGCGATGATGGCGTCGCCGAGTTGCCGCCTCCGCGCGAGGTGACTGACTCGGCCTCCGCTCAATTCTGCGGCATGGCGCTGACCGAGCATGCTGGTCCCAAAGCTCAGATTTTTGTCCGGGGTTTAACCGATCCCTATTGGTTTGCCTCCGTCCGCGATGCTTTCGCCTTCATCCTGCTGCCGGAAATGCCAAAGGCGATTTCGGCGGTGTATGTCAGCGACATGGCTCGGGCAAAGAACTGGAATCAGCCGGAACCCGGAACCTGGGTCGAAGCTCATCAGGCCTATTTTGTGATCGGCAGCCGCCGCCGCGGCGGAATGGGCACTGGTGAGGCGATCCCGTTCAGCAATGCCGCCGCGGCGCGTCGCTTTGTTGACGCCAATGGCGGCCGAACGATCCGCTTCGCCGAAATGCCAAACGATTACATCCTCACCGCAACGCAGGGAGACCCATGATGACACTCACGCGCCGCCGTTTCATCACTATCACCGCTGCCGCCGGTGGGTTGCCATTGCTACCCATCGCGCCTGCTCGCGCGGGCTCGTTGCTCCGCGTCTGGTCTGGAACCGCGCTCGGCTGCGATGCGACCCTGCAGATTCATCATCCAGACCCAGCGATCGCGGACCGGTTGATCGCGGCGAGCCTGGCCGAGGTGGAGCGACTGGAGCGCATCATGAGTCTTTACCGGCCCGATAGCGCTCTTTCATGTCTCAACCGCGACGGAGTGCTTGTCGATCCTCCCTTTGATCTTGTCCGCGTGCTATCGGAGAGCCGCCGTTATGGTGTGATCAGCGGCGGCGCATTCGATGTGACGGTGCAGCCATTATGGGATCTCTATGCCGGCCACTTTTCTCGGCCCAACGCATCGCTCGATGGGCCCCGGGATGACGCGATCGCCGCCGCGGTCGCGCGTGTCGGCCAAGACGCTTTGGAGATCGATCCGGCGCGGCTGCGGTTTGCGCGGCCGGGAATGGGTGTGACTCTGAACGGCATCGGTCAAGGTTATATCACCGACCGTGTCGTGGAACTGTTGCGTGCTGGCGGGGTGGAGCATGCCTTGGTGAACATGGGCAAGACCCGGGCGATCGGTGGACACCCCGCCGGCGGCCCTTGGTCGGTTGGATTGGAAGATCCCCGCGCGCCCGGCACGATCGCGGAACATATTCCGCTCATGGACCGGGCGGTCGCGACCGCTGGTGGCTACGGCACTTTGTTCGACGAAGCCGGCCGCTTCAACCATATCTTCGAGCCGTGGAGCGGTCGCACCAGTTGGCGCTGGCTTTCGGTCTCGGTCGAGACCGCGACCGCGACCGAGTCAAACGCTCTCTCCAACGCTTTTGCCGTAATGCCAGCCGAGGCAACGGCGCCGCTGGTGCGCGCGCTCGGCCTCGTCGCGCATTTCGTCCGCCCCGATGGCTCCCGCATGGTGCAGCGGGCATAGCGGCCAGTAAAGGCTTCGTGCTCGCCGCCAAGCCAAGCTTTCGAGGAGGAGGGGAGTCGTTTGGGCGCTCCGCCACCGCGGTCTATTTCTTGCGCTTGGCCTAGCGAGCCTAACCCCTGGTGGCCGCGAGTTGGCACAGCGGTGGCGACGCCGCTTGCGCAATGCCCCTATCGGCTTCGTTTGCCTGGCGCTTGGCGCGGCTATTTTTGCTCCGCCACGCTTCACGCCAATCCGCCGTCCGTCCAGCTACTTCAGTGTCGACAGATAGGCGATCACATTGGCGCGATCCTCGGCTTTTGACAGGCCGGGGAAGACCATCTTGGTGCCTGGCACCAAAGCCTTCGGGTCGGTGAGGTAGACGTCCAGCGTCGCCGCATCCCACGTCTTGTTGGCGGCCTTCATCGCCTCGGAATAGGAAAATCCCGCTACGCTGGCGGAGTGGCGCCCGACGACGCCGAACAGCGTCGGGCCTAGACCCTTTTTAGCCGGGTCGATCGTGTGACAGATCGCGCATTTATTGAATACGGATTTGCCGAGGGCGGCGTCGCCGTCGGCGCGCGCCACGGACGAAAAGCTGACAACCGCCAAGATGGCGGCAACGATCATGGCTTTCATTTGCTATCGCTCCCTTGCTGATGAAACGGCCGTGCGGCGATCGGTGGCGGATCGTCCTGACGAAGACCAGACGCAGGGCAGTCAAGTGACCTCCACAAACCCTTGTCAATTCGGCATGTTGGGGTCAAGCGTTTTTATACTAGGAGTCGGTGATCAGAATCCGCGTGCATAATCGGCTGGACCAATGAACATAATGCGCCAGAGTTGGTCGATGAAATCCTATGAGGTCGTGAATAGTTGTCAGCGCTCTGTCAGAGTGTTGTCGTCATGCACACGATTGAGACAGCCCTTCTCGAGACCGAATACACTCCTCGCGCAAGACGCGCTTCCCGACAGGGTCAGTCCAGTGGGATCGTTTCAGCTTAGACCTGCGGGAACCAGGCAACCGCGCGACCGCAAACTAACCGACGTCAACAAATTCAACGCTCATTCGGAAGACAGGCTCAGCCCAAAGGCTGAGCCCCTAAACAATCTATCACTTTACAATTGCGGTCGCAGGCGACCGCCCCTTTGCAGGTGCGTGCTCCACGTCGAATAGCAGTCCGCCGCGCCTCGTATAGAACCACCAGGTGATACCGATGCAACTTAGGTAGAAAGCGAGGAAGCAGTAGAGCGCCGCCTCGGCTCCACCCGTCGCGGCGATCGAACTTCCGAAGCTCTTGGGAATGAAGAAAGCACCAAACGCCGCGATCGCCGAGGTGAACCCGATGATGGCGGCGGATTCCTTGTCGGATTGTTTAACCAGGTCGGCACCCTTCAGAGCCGGCTCCAGACGCGCCACTTCTTTCCGGGTGATGGCCGGAATCATCTGAAACGTCGAGGCGTTGCCGACCCCGCTGGCCGCGAACAGGAATAAAAAGCTGGCAAGGAAGATCGGGAAGGCTGTCGAATTCGTCTTCATGCCGATGGCGTAGAGGATGCCGAGCGTGCCGAGGCTCATGGCGACGAAGACCCAGAGGGTGATGCGTCCACCACCGAACCGGTCGGAGGGCTTGCCTGCCGCGGCTCTCGCCAGCGCTCCGACCAAGGGGCCAAGAAACGCGTAGGCCAGGGCATTGACCTCGGGAAACAAGATTTTTGAGAGCAGCGGAAATGCCGCGGAGAAGCCGATGAAGGAGCCGAATGTCCCGGTGTAGAGCCAGCACATGATCCAATTATGTGTCCGCCGGAAGATGATGGCCTGATCGGCGAACGACGACTTCATCGTCGCGATGTCATTCATGCCGAACCAGGCGGCGACGGCGCCGGCGGCGATGAACGGCACGAAGACGAAACCGGCGTTCTGCAGCCAAAGGGTCGTCGTCACACCTTTGACGGCCGCCGTTTGCGGTGGGCCGCCCAACCAACCAAACACACCGGCCGTGATCACCAACGGTACGACGAACTGAACGACGCTGACGCCGAGGTTGCCGAGCCCGGCGTTCAACGCCAGCGCGCTGCCTTTCTCGGCCTTTGGAAAAAAGAACGAGATGTTGGCCATCGATGAAGCAAAGTTACCCCCGCCCAACCCGCAAAGCAGGGCAAGCGCCAGGAAGATCCAGTACGGCGACGTCGGATCTTGCACCGCGAACCCCATCCCGACGGCCGGGATGAGCAACGATCCGGTCGTCAGCGTCGTCCAAAGTCGGCCGCCAAACATAGCAGGCATGAACCCATAGACGATCCGCAAGGTCGCACCCGATAGACCCGGAAGGGCCGCGAGCCAAAAAAGCTGCTCGTTGGAAAAGGCAAAGCCAACCACGGGTAGTTTAGAGACGACGACCGACCACACCATCCAAACGGCAAACGACAGCAGGAGGCACGGAATCGAAATCCAGAGATTGCGCCGCGCGATCTTGCGGCCTGTGGAACTCCAGAACGTCGCATCCTCCGGACGCCAATCCTGGATCGCCCGCCGCTGATGGGTCGGATGTACCGGTACGCTCGTCATGGTCATTTCCCTTTGACTTGAAGTGGAATGATGGGCTCGTTGCCGTCCACGAGAGGATCCAGGTGAAAGCGCAGTCTGGCCGCGGAGATGTCGTCGGCATGGACGACGTCGCCCTCGACGCGCAGGCCGTGTCTGATCATAACCGGCAAGGTTCGCGAGAACGTTTCACGCGTCATCCCGAGCTGGGATGCGATCAGGCGTTTCTCGATCGGCAAGCGGACCGACGTGTTCGTGGTCCTGCCCTCCAGCAACTTCAATAAATAGCATCCGACACGCTCCTCGGCGGACCGAAGATGAAGGTTCTTGGCGTGCATTGTCTGGCGGCGGAACTGCGTTGCTTGGCATGCCAAAACAGCGAGGCAGAGAGCATGATCGGAGGTCACCGCGTCGCGAAAAGCCTCGGCCTGGATCATGACGATACGGACTTCATCGAGAACGCGCGCCCGAAGTAAATAGGGCTGACCGCTCAGGACGGCGGCCGGAAGCAGCAAGTCAGGCGCCTCCACGATCTCGACGAGAGTCTCCTCCGTGCTTCGGACTCCGAGCAATTCGACGCGTCCCGCGACGAGCAATAATGCGAAGGACGGCGTCTCCGCCTGTTCGAACAGCGTGCTCCCGGCGGGCATACGGTGAAGGACGGCGTGTTTCGCAAGCATGTCAAGAGTGGCGGGCGGGACGGAACGCAGCCATCCGGGCTCCGCCAGAGCCTCGCGCGGCGTCGCGGCTATAAGATTTGAATTTATGCCCGTCTGCAGCTCGGCTGACATCAACTTGGCGTTCCTGGTCTTCGACGTCGGTTCCCGATGCCGCATGGTCATCCTTTCATGTGATCAAAATCAAATTTAGGCATTGATACAAATCAATGCCGAGGCGTGATGCCTACACGATGTTGAATGCATACTCTGGGGGCGTTTCCTCGGAGAGGCCTCACACCGCAGGATATGCCTAGGCATGAGCCATTTTCTCGATCGGCTGACCTTTTTCAAGAAACAGGTCGACACGTTTGCCGACGGCTACGGCATCGTCACAAACGAGCCCCGCGCATGGGAGGACGGCTACCGCAAGCGCTGGCAGCACGATAAGATCGTCCGCTCCACCCATGGTGTGAACTGTACGGGCTCCTGCTCCTGGAAGATCTATGTCAAGGGCGGCATCGTCACCTGGGAGACGCAGCAGACCGACTATCCCCGCACCCGGCCGGACCTGCCAAACCATGAGCCGCGCGGTTGCGCGCGCGGTGCCAGTTACTCCTGGTATCTGTATTCCGCCAATCGCGTGAAGCATCCGATGGTCCGCGGTCGGCTGCTCAAGATGTGGCGCGAGGCGCGCGCGACGCTGACGCCAGTCGCCGCCTGGGCGTCGATCGTCGAGAACCCCGAAAAGCGCTCGAGCTACACCAGCAAGCGCGGCCTCGGCGGTCTGGTCCGCGCGACCTGGGACGAGGTGAACGAAATCATCGCGTCCGCCAACGCCTACACCGTCAAAACCTACGGCCCCGACCGCGTTATCGGCTTTTCGCCCATTCCCGCGATGTCGATGGTCTCCTATGCCGCTGGTGCCCGCTATCTGTCCCTGCTTGGCGGCGTTTGCCTGAGCTTTTATGACTGGTATTGCGACCTGCCTCCGGCCAGTCCGCAAACCTGGGGCGAACAGACCGACGTACCAGAGAGCGCCGATTGGTATAACGCCGGTTACCTCATGATTTGGGGCTCGAACGTCCCCCAGACGCGCACGCCGGATGCTCATTTTTACACGGAGGTGCGCTACAAGGGCACCAAGAGCGTCGTTGTTTCGCCGGACTATGCCGAAGCGACCAAGTTTGCGGACCTCTGGTTGCACCCCAAACAGGGCACCGACGCCGCGCTGGCCTTAGCCATCGGCCACGTGATCCTGCGCGAATACTACCTCGACCGTACCGTGCCCTATTTCGAGGATTACGCGCGCCGCTTCACCGATCTGCCGATGCTGGTGCGCTTGGTTCGCAAGGGCGATACGTTCGTCCCCGAGCGTCTGCTTCGCGCCGACGACTTCGCCGGCAATCTCGGCGAGGCGAACAACGCGGCCTGGAAGACGATGGCCTTCGATCAGGACGGCCAGCCCGTTGTTCCGCTCGGCTCCGTCGGTTTCCGATGGGGGCAGCAGGGCAAATGGAATCTGGAAGCCCGCGAAAGCACCGGCCGCAATGTGGTTCTCACGCTTACGCTCGCTGGCGACAATCCAACAGTCGGCGTCAGCTTTCCCTATTTTGGCGGCGTGACCACGAATGGCTTCAAGGCGACGGAACACGCCGACGTCCTGACGCGCAACGTCCCGGCCCGCAGTCTGGCCTTGCGCGACGGAGACACGTTGGTCGCCACCGTATTCGATCTGATTTGCGCCAATTACGGGCTGGATCGCGACTTGGGCGGCGACAATGTCGCCAAGGATTACGACGCCGACAAACCATTCACGCCGGCATGGGCGGAAAACATCACCGGCGTCCCACGCGCGCATATCATCCATGTGGCCCGCGAGTTCGCGACCAACGCCGAGAAGACCAATGGCCGTTCGATGGTCATCCTCGGCGCCGGATTGAACCACTGGTACCACATGGACATGACCTACCGCGGCATCATCAACATGTTGGTGTTCTGCGGCTGTATCGGCCAATCCGGCGGCGGATGGTCGCATTACGTCGGTCAAGAGAAGCTGCGCCCGCAGACGGGTTGGGCGCCGATCGCTTTTGGAGCCGACTGGGTGAAGCCGCCCCGGCAGATGAACGGCACGTCGTTCTTTTACGCACACACCGACCAGTGGCGATACGAGACGCTCAACGTCGCCGAAATCCTTTCGCCGACGGCCCCCGACGGCGACTGGAGCGGTAGCCTCATCGACTATAACGTGCGCGCCGAGCGCATGGGTTGGTTGCCGTCCGCTCCGCAGCTCAAGCAGAATCCACTGACCATCGCCGCGAGGGCAAAGGCCGGGGGTCTGGAGCCCAAGGCATATGTAGCTCAGGCGCTGTCGTCCGGCGAACTCGCGATGTCGTGCCAAGATCCGGATGCGCCGGAAAACTGGCCGCGCAACATGTTCGTTTGGCGGTCCAATCTGCTGGGCTCGTCCGGCAAGGGGCACGAGTATTTTCTCAAGCACCTGCTCGGGACGACGAACGGCGTGCTGGGCAAGGATCTCGGGACCGAGGGGCGTGAGCGCCCTCAAGACGTGACGTGGCACGACAAGGCGCCGGAAGGAAAGCTCGATCTGCTCGTGACGCTCGACTTCCGTATGTCGACCACCTGCGTCTATTCGGACATCGTGCTTCCGACCGCGACCTGGTACGAGAAGAACGATCTCAACACCTCCGACATGCATCCGTTCATCCACCCTCTGACAGCCGCCGTGGATCCGGCATGGGAGGCGCGGACAGATTGGCAGATCTACAAGGATATCGCGCGAACCTTCTCGGATATCGCCCCGGAAGTTCTCGGCCGCGAAACCGACGTCGTGCTCACACCTTTGCTGCATGACACCGCGGGCGAGCTCGCCCAGCCTTGCGACGTGAGTGACTGGAAGCGAGACGGTCTCGCGCCGATCCCCGGCCGCACGATGCCATCGGTCACCGTGGTCGAGCGCGACTATCCCGCTTTATACGCCCAATTCACTTCGATCGGCCCGTTGCTGGAAAAGACCGGCAACGGCGGCAAGGGAATTGGTTGGGATACGGAGCACGAGATCGAGTTCTTGCGAGCGCTCAATGGAACCGTTGCCCAGGGTCCCGGCGCAGGCCAGCCAAGGTTGGAAACCGACATTCATGCCATCGAAGCCATTCTGAGTCTCGCGCCGGAAACCAACGGCGAGGTCGCGGTCAAGGCGTGGGACGCGCTCGGCCGCAAGACCGGCCTCGACCATCGACATTTGGCGCTGGCCAAGGAGGATGAGAAAATCCGCTTCCGCGACATCGTCGCGCAGCCCCGGAAGATCATCTCGTCGCCGACCTGGTCGGGGATCGAGAGCGACAAGGTCTGCTACAACGCGGGCTATACCAATGTGCACGAGTTCATCCCGTGGCGCACGTTGACGGGTCGCCAGCAGTTTTACCAGGATCACCTCTGGATGCGGGCCTTCGGCGAGGGTCTGGCCACCTGGAGACCACCGGTGGACACCAAGGCGACGCTGCATGTGCGGGGGCGCCATTCGAACGGTAATCCAGAGATCGCATTGAACTTCGTCACGCCGCATCAGAAATGGGGCATCCACAGTACCTACACCGACAATCTGTTGATGCTGACGCTGAGCCGCGGCGGTCCCTGCATCTGGATCAGCGAGACCGACGCCGCCAAGGTCGGGATCGTCGATAATGATTGGATCGAGGCCTACAACACCAACGGTGCCTTGGTGGCGCGGGCGGTTGTCTCGCAACGCGTCAATCCTGGCATGGTGATGATGTACCATGCGCAGGAGAAAATCGTGAACATGCCCGGCAGCGAAATCACCGGGCAACGCGGCGGCATCCACAATTCGGTCACGCGCGTCGTCCTCAAACCCACGCACATGATCGGCGGCTACGCCCATCAAGCCTATGGCTTCAACTATTACGGCACCGTTGGCAGCAATCGCGATGAGTTCATCGTCATCAGGCGCATGAGCAAGGTCGACTGGCTGGATGGGACGACGCCCACCATGCAGAAGGAGACCGTGTCATGAGAGTTCGCGCGCAGATCGGCATGGTGCTCAACCTCGACAAATGCATCGGGTGCCATACCTGTTCGGTCACCTGCAAGAACGTCTGGACCAGCCGCGAGGGTGTCGAATACGCTTGGTTCAACAACGTCGAGACCAAGCCCGGCGTCGGCTATCCCAAGGATTGGGAGAATCAGAAACGTTGGAACGGGGGATGGAAGCGAAAGGCCGACGGCTCGATCGAACCGCGGATCGGCGCCAAATGGCGTGTTCTCGCCAACATCTTTGCCAACCCCGATCTGCCGGAGATCGACGACTATTACGAGCCGTTCACCTTCGACTACGCCCACTTGCAAACCGCGCCGGAAGGCAAGGTCATGCCGACCGCGCGTCCGCGATCGCTGATCAGCGGCGAGCGGATGGAGAAGATCAAGTGGGGACCGAACTGGGAGGAAATTCTCGGCGGCAAATTCGCGAGCCGGTCGAAGGACGCCAACTTCGAAGGCGTCCAAAAGGACATTTACGGCCAGTTCGAAAACACGTTCATGATGTATTTGCCGCGCCTTTGCGAGCATTGTCTGAACCCGACCTGCGTCGCCGCGTGTCCGTCGGGCGCCATCTATAAGCGCGAGGAAGACGGGATCGTCCTCATTGATCAGGACAAGTGCCGCGGCTGGCGCATGTGCGTCTCGGCGTGCCCTTACAAAAAGATCTATTACAATTGGTCGTCCGGCAAATCTGAAAAGTGCACCTTCTGCTTCCCACGCATCGAGGCCGGCTTGCCGACCGTATGTTCGGAAACCTGCGTCGGTCGCATCCGCTATCTCGGCGTGGTGCTCTATGACGCGGACCAGATCGAGGCCGCCGCGTCCGCTCCCGATGTCGGCGATCTCTACCAGGAACAGCTCAAGGTTTTCCTGAACCCGCACGATCCCAAAGTCCAGGCGCAAGCGCGTCTCGACGGGATCTCGGAAGCCTGGTTGGAATCGGCCAAACACTCGCCGGTATGGAAAATGGCCATGGACTGGAAGATCGCCTTTCCGCTGCACCCGGAGTACCGCACGTTGCCGATGGTCTGGTACGTGCCGCCACTGTCGCCGATCCAGGCCGCGGCCGCCAAGGGCGACCTCGGCGAGCTTGGTGGCATGCCGGATGTGAAGTCGCTTCGCATTCCTGTCGAATACCTCGCGAATTTGCTCACGGCCGGCCGCGCGGAGCCGGTGCGGCTTGCCCTCGAACGGATGCTTGCGATGCGCTCCTACATGCGCTCGAAGACCGTCGAAGGCGTGCTGGATGACGGCATCGCCGCTCGTGTCGGGCTGACCGGCGCCGATATCGAGGACATGTATCAGTTGATGGCGATCGCCAACTACGAGGATCGCTTCGTTATTCCGACGGCGCATCGCGAGACCGGCGAAGATGCCTTCGAGATGCGCGGTTCCTGCGGTTTTTCCTTTGGTGAGAATTGCAGCGGCAGCAAGACGGGCTTCGACCTGTTCGCAGGCAATAAGCCGCGCGTGAAGGCGCCGGAGGAGGTGGCATAATGGCCCGCACATATCGCGCCCTGGCGGCACTTCTTTCTTACCCGACCGACGCGTTACAGGCCGCCACGAACGAGATCGCGGAGGTCCTGGCGGACGAAGGCATCGTTGACGGACCGAGGCTGGCGGCCATCCAGAGCTATCTGAACGAGGTGGCCGCGACCGACATCTACGAACTTCAGGACCGTTACGTCGCTTTGTTCGATCGAAGCAGGAGCCTTTCCTTGCATCTGTTCGAGCACATTCATGGCGAGAGCCGGGACCGGGGACAGGCGATGGCGGATCTCGTCGCGCTCTACCGGGAGCACGGCCTGGACATGACGGCTGACGAGCTACCCGATTTCCTGCCGCTGTTTCTGGAGTTTCTGTCGCTGCTGCCGGACGCGGAAGCGCGGGCGATGCTGAACGAACCCGCCGGCATCCTGCGGGCTCTGACCGACCGGCTCGCCGCGCGCAATACCGGCTATGTGACCGTCATGGCGGCTCTCGCCGACATCGCCGCGGCGCCGATGCTGGCGGTATCGGATATTCCGGAGGACAATCCGGACGACCTCGAAGCCATGGATGCCGCGTGGGAAGAAGCGGCTGTCCGCTTCGGCCCCGGCGAAGCGAACGATGCCTGTAGCACCGAACGTCTGCGCAATCAGATCCGGGCCGGACAGCGAGACGCGAGACGAAACACCGCCGCCGACGCGCCCCGACGGGCATCGGTTAGCGTTCCCTCGCGCGATACCGCGACAGTTTAGGGATTCACGATCATGGAAGACTGGCTCAACAACGCTCTCTTCGGTTGGTATCCCTACGTGGCGCTGACCGTGTTCCTACTCGGCAGCCTGTTGCGTTTCGATCATTCGCAATACACTTGGCGCACCGGCTCGAGTCAGTTGCTCCGTCGTCGCCAGATGATGTGGGGGTCGAACCTCATGCACGTTGGCATCCTCGCGATCTTCGGGGGACACCTCGTCGGTCTGTTGACGCCCGTCGTGGTGTTCGACGCGCTCGGCATCAGCCACACCTTCAAGCAGCTCCTCGCGATGAGCGTCGGCGGCGTCGCGGGCATCGCGTGCTGGATCGGTATCGCCCTGCTGGCGCATCGGCGCCTGTTCGATCCGCGCATCCGCAACACGTCGAGTTTCGCCGATATCGCGATCCTTCTCGTGCTATGGGCGCAACTGACGCTTGGTCTGTCCACCATCTTCGTCTCGGCACAGCACCTCGATGGCCACGAGATGATCAAGTTCATGACCTGGGCTCAGGGCATCGTGACGCTCAACCCAGGGGTCGCCGTCGTGGTGTCCGACGTCAATCCGATCTTCAAGCTCCATCTGTTCCTGGGCATGACGATCTTCCTGCTCTTTCCGTTCACGCGGCTGGTGCATGTTTGGAGCGCCCCGATTTGGTATCTTGGCCGCAAGGGCTATCAGATCGTGCGCACCACGCGTCCCGGGGCAGGCCGACCCGACAGCGGCGTGGTTGCCCAGCAGGCAGCCTTCGTTCCCGTTCGCGCGCCGACGGCACCTTCCATCCCCGTTACAGGGAATAATTGAGCCATGCGCCTCGGAGCAATGCGGTCATCCGCCCCCAAAATCGTGGCTGTGAACGAAGCAATCATCGCTAGCGCCGATATCGCCCGGGAAGTCCAGAATCATGAAGGCGCATCGCCCGTGATGGCGTGGGAAGCGGCGACGCGGGCTTTGGTGATCCGGGAGCTTCTTTCGCAGCGGGCTCACGTGCTTCAGCTTGTTCCCCAACCGCGCAGCGAAAACGGACTGCGCGAGACGGATGAGGAAGCGTTGATCCGGATGCTGCTCGAAGCCGAGGTCAAGACGCCTTCCGCGGAAGAGGCGGACTGCCGCCGCTACTACCAGTCCAACCGCGCGCGGTTCCGGAGCGCCGATCTTTATGAGCCCGTGCACATCCTGTTCAAGGCTGCCCGAGAGGATCGCGCGGCCTACGCGCAAGCGGTGACCCAGGCGGAGATCGTGCTGGCCGAAGTGAAACAGGCCCCCGAGCGCTTCGAGAGCATCGCCAAGGCCCTGTCGGCATGCCCGTCGTCGGTCGACGGTGGACGTTTGGGACAGATCGTCCGTGGCGACACGACGCCCGAGTTCGAAGCAGCGCTTCTGTCGCTTGAAGCGGGCCAGATTTGCCCGGATGTCGTGCGCACGCGGTACGGGGTTCACGTTGTCCGTCTGGACCGCAAGATCGAAGGGACAGTTCTTCCCTTTGCGCAAGTTCGCGAGCGCATTGCGTCATATCTGGAAGCGAGCTCCTCGCGTCGCGCCGCCGCGCAATATGTGGCGTTGTTGGCGGGGCAGGCCGTCATCACGGGTTTCGATATCGCCGGCGCGACGTCGCCGCTCGTTCAATAGGGGGCGTCGATGCTTGGTACAATCTTGGGCGGCCTGACCAATGCCGCCGCGGCCGAAGATCTTCTCTCCGCCATTGGTGATCAGGCTCTGCTCAACCGGGTCAAGTCCGCCGCGGAGGAGAACGCCGTGTCTCCCGGGACCTACGTTGCCGCCGCGGTTCGTCACCTGCTCGACCATGGAGATGAGGAGATCTGGCTCGACCTTGTCGGCAAGATGGCCGATTCGCCACAACCCGGAGCAGCCGCGCTACAGGTCGTCCTCTCTCGTGCCTTTCCGGTGGTAAATGCCCACGCGGAGCGCGGGGATGGGCACGATAGTCACGCCCACCCTCTAGCGCCAGCGGGCGAACTCGCTCGGGACACAAGACACCTTGAACGCGATGAACCCGGCCGTGTTTACTCCCTATAGAGGCAAGCTTGGAGAAGTCCGCTGACTGAATTGACCAACAATACCGCCCTTCGTCGGTATGAGTTGGAGGTCGAAGGTTCGACGGCCTACATCACGTACGAGCAGAAAGACAGTCGACGGCTCCTGATCCACACGGTGGTGCCGGATGCCCTCGCCGGCAAAGGTGTCGCCTCGGCTCTAGCCCGGTCGGTCCTCGAAGACGCGCGTCGCATCGGTCTCAAGGTCGTTCCCGAATGCGAATTCATCGCGGCATTTATAAAGCGGCATTCGGAGTTCCAAGATCTGGTGGCGGACTCAGACCCGAACGCACTGTCGTGACCACGTGGCTTACACTTCCGTCACTCGCCTCCCGTCAGCTCTTGCCAAATCGCCGCGATCCGCGACTTTTCATTGGGGGTTACGAACACGAGACCCCGCCGCGCGAGGCTCTTCGGCAGCCAGGTCTCCGCGCTGGCCGACCTCTTTCTCGTCGGCGTCATGACTCAACGATTGTCCCAAGCTCAAATCCAAACGCTTTTCCGCGTCGTGTTTACGCGTCATCTCGACGAGCTGGAGGCGGTCGTTGCATGCGTACGTGCCGAGCCGGACTTCGACGCGGGGACGGGTCGGATCGCGTTAAGCAGAAAACTTTAGAACAATCTTTATGGACTTGCCGTGAGTGCGTCCGGCGGTGCCGGGAACGCCTGGACCGGTCATGAAAAAAGAGCGGCTCATGCGCCCCCGTTTCCGAATTTCACAACGGGAAGGCCGCGTTTTCTGGCTTTGTCCGCGAAATTGTCTTGAATCCCCGTGCCGGGAAATATCATGACGCCAATTGGCGGGATTTCGAGCATCTGGTCGTTTCGCTTGAACGGCGCCGCTTTCGGCAGGCGGATGAGATTGTAAACGGTGACCGTGAAGGTGACGACGGCCTTGACCTTCGCCAATCCACGCACCTTAATCTGCCCGAGGCGGCCATTGGTTTTGCCCCATCCAAAAATTTCCTCGATCCGCTTGCGGTAGCGCGGGCTCGCCGCATAGGCCTCGCTCTCCGCGACAACTTGCGCCACGGCGGTTTTGCCGACCGTGCTGGTCTTGTTTCGCGATCCATTGATCGCGACATGCGGCTTGCTCTTCCGGTCCTTCAAATCCGTGACGAAATCCTCGGCGTCGTCGTTTTTATCCGCGCCCAGGCTCGCGCCCTCGGGCAGGTCTTGTGTCGTCGCCGCGGCGCCCCACCGGGCCCGCGTCCAACGTCACATCCGCGTCGATCACCAAACCATTGCGGTTCTCCATCAAGGCATGGCCGGTATAAGCGAGACGGCTTTTCTGGCCATCGTCCTTGCCGGCCAGCCGCGCATCGGGATCGGTCGTGGAGGCATGGGTTGCGCTCGAGCGCTCTTCCTTTTTGAAATTGCGCTCGCCGTTGCGGCCCGGTCCCGGCGGCTCGTCCGAGCCATCCTTGGCGCGAAAACTCTTCATCGAGGCCCAGGCGTTTCATGAAATCGCTGTCGACCGCGCGGATCGAGCTACGGCGCCGGCGCTTTTTTCGAAGTCCCGCGCGGCAATGCCGCGATTGGCCGGGTGGCTCCCCGGCATCGGACCAGGCGATCCAGTTCCGGCGACGCGGTGACGCGGCCGAGACACCGGTCCTCCCACCGGCCCGGCATGGGCGCGACAAAAATCCAAACTGGCAGAAAAGTCACGGCCCGCGATTTTCCCG
>JARLIW010000311.1 GCA_031291515.1 Beijerinckiaceae bacterium
AGCTGGTTGACGCGATGCAGGCCGTGGGTTCTCCGGTCCGGCGCGCAGAGCAGCGCCATCAGCCGGTCGGCGAAGATCGGCGGGAGATCGCTCCAGGCTTTCATGACGCTGTTCATCGCGCCTCGCGCGCTAGATGTCCCAAAACTCCGGCCGCGCTTGCGACAGCCTGCCGCCGATCCGCACCGGCGCGATCTTGATCGCACGGCCGCCCGCGTCGGTCTCGACGGCAATGCCGCACAGCGTCGCGGGACCGGCGGCGGGTTCGAACCGGCTGCCCGGCACCTTGCGGGTCATGCGCCGGATCGGCTCTTCCTTGTCCATGCCGATCACGGAATCATAATCGCCGGTCATGCCGGCATCGGAGAGATAGGCGGTGCCGCCGGCAAGAATTTGATGGTCGGCGGTCGGAACATGGGTATGGGTGCCGACGACGAGCGAGGCGCGTCCATCGACGTAATGACCAAAAATCTGCTTTTCGCTCGTGGCTTCGGCGTGAAAATCCACGATCGCGGCATCGCAGACCTGGCCGAGCGGGCAAGCGTCCAAGGCCTCGTCGATCGCGACGAACGGATCGTCCATCGCATCCATGAAGGTGCGGCCGAGCACATTGGCGACGAGGACGCGACGGCCGTCCGGCGTTTCGACCAGAGCCGTCCCGGCGCCCGGCGTCCCCTTGGGATAATTGATTGGCCGGATCAGGCGAGGCTGGCGCGTGATGAAGACCAAGGCCTCGCGCTGATCGAAGGAATGGTTGCCGAGCGTCACGCAATCGGCGCCGGCCTCCAAAATTTCGGTGCAGATCGACTCGGTGATGCCGAAGCCCCCGGCGGCATTTTCGCCATTGACGACGACGCAATCGAGCGCCCAGCGCCGGCGCAGATCCGGCAAGGTGGAGAGCAAGACGGCACGCCCCGCGCGGCCGACGATATCGCCGATGAACAGGAGCCGCATTCAGGCGTCGATCGGGATGACGATGAGCTCGCGCTCCGTCAGGATGACATCGAGCTTCTCGTCATGCGCCTCATGTGGCACGGATTCGATCTCTTGCGCGGCATAGCCGACGCCAACCGCGACAATCGGCTTGCGGGCGCGTAAGCTTTTGAGCGTCACGTCGTAAAAGCCCGCGCCGTAACCGATCCGCTGCCCCGCCCGGTCGAAGGCCGCGAGCGGCACGAACAGAAGGTCGGGATCGAGCACGGGCGCGGTGGCCTCGGGCTCGGGAATGTTCATTTTGCCCGCCACGAGCCGATCGCCCCGCTTCCATTGCCGGAACACCAAGGGCTGGCCGCGCTTGCCCGTGATCGGCAGCGCGACGGCAAAGCCGGCGGCATCGAGCGCCTCGAGCAGCGGAAGCGTCAAGATTTCGGCGCCGATGGACCAATAGGCGGCCACCACCTTGGCGCCGTGCTCGCGCGCGAGACGCGGACCATGATCGGCGAGCCGTCCGGCGATCTTCGCGGCCACCTCCGTCGATATCTTGTCCCGGAGCGCGAGAGCCTCCGCCCGCGCCGCGGGTTTTTCCAGTCGTGTCGCTATCATTGTCTCAGAGCCCGCCGGCGGGCTCACGCCGGACCGCGAGGCTTCCCCTCGTTTTCGCCATGACCGCGGAGGGGCACGAGCGCGTAAAAAGTGCGGGCCACAAAAGCCGTGGGATATCGATCCCGGGTACCTACAACGTAGGTGGGCGCCATATGCTCAAGCCCACGGGCAAGAACAGGGACAGCTCCCTTGAGATCGATAAGGCCCCGGGAATACAATCCAACACGCACCCCGCAGCACCGCCTCCTGAAAGTAGGGCATGAAAGGCGCGAGCGCTAGGGGGGTAATTTCGGTGGGCGGCGGGGCCAGCCGCGAGGCTTTATGTCTTGACGATCGGGGCATCGGGCGAAATGTCGGACTTGGCGCCCCCGCCGGCCGCATCCTCGCCCCGGCGAAGCAAATTGGGCACGAGCGTTTCGCTGAAGCCGCCGATAAACGTCAGGATGAAGTACATTGCGTCGCGAGCCGCAAAACCAAACACGGCGCCAGCCTGAGACTGAGCCGCGCCCGCCTGCCCGGCAGCGTCCGCGTGATGTCCGAACGTCGGGTCGATGAGTGCCGAATCGAGGGCGAGACCGACCACCCAGGCCCCGATCACGCCAATGAGAATGCGCGTGGCCCCCGCGAAAAAGTGCTCCCAGCGCTCCAAGTCGACGTCGAACTCGATCGACCGGATGCCGGCGATCACCGAAAGAAACGCGCCCAGGGCGCCCAGCATGCCGAAATGGGCATAGAGAGGAAGAGGGGCGACCAGCGCAGGGAGCCAGTCGGGGATGAACCGCGGAGGGAACCAGTCGCACGCGCCCAACAAGCCTTCGATAAGCGCGAAGGCGCCAAGATTGGCGAATACGTAACTCTTACGGTAATAGCTCTTGACTAGGCTGCGCAGCCGGTCGTCGACGCGGGTCAGGGTCTGTTGAGGTTGATCCGACGGCGGCTGGCTGTCGTCCTCGAAAGCTTCGTCAAGGGCCCAGGCCAGTTCCCTGGCGGACCTCGCGCGGTCCAACTTGCGAAGCGACGGCTCCGCGCGCAGGTCTTCGATGCTCGCGCGCAGGCCTCCGAGGCCGACGATCCGTTTGCGCAAGGCCTTGGCGTCCTCGTAAGTTCCGGGGAAGAAAAAATGGACCCGGTCGTCGGCGAGGTAAATGACGTAGCGGTCCGTCTTGGCATAGATGCACCGCACCACCGCGCCATTCGGATCCACTGCTCCGATGGTCAGATTGACCGCCGCGTCCGAACCGCCGCCAGAGTTCCCCCCGCCGCCGGTTGCCGTCTCGGCCTTGACGGTTTCGTCCACTGGGGGTTCGGCCGCGCCAGCCGCAATCGACACGGCGACAGGGGTTCCTGTCGACTTTGCGTCCAGCGCGTCTTCGACCGCGTTCGTTTCGACGGTGTCCATTTCATGACGTCCCTGAAATTGCGGGTGCCATAGCCGTCGGAATTCAACACGAGGTTGAACGAGAGAGTCTACATAACTTACGATGTATGTCTGCGGCGAAAAGTCAGCCCGGCGGCCGCGGGATCAGTCCCGCGCGGGGGCTTCCCGCACCGCCTTGGCGGATTTCGGGGTCCGCTTAAAGCTTTCCTCGCGTCCGAACAGCGTTTTCACGATCGACGGCGCATTGGACAGGCTGATGAAGATCATGGCCGGCGGCACGAGGATGACGGTGGCGAGATAGCGCCACGCCGAGCCGCGCTTGAGCACGACATAGGGCAAGAGCGTCAGTCCCGTCACGATGATCAAAATCAGCGCCCCGATCAGATCGAGCAGCGGAAGATAGGGCGTTATATTGCCAGCGCGCAGGACGAGACAGGCCAACAAAGACACGATGGCAATCGCCGCGCAGGGATAAAACAACTGCACGAAAATGAGAAACGTCGCGGAGACCTTGTAGCCGAAGGACCACGGAATACTCCAGACTTGGCCCAACAGCTTGCGCGCGACCTGCACGAAGCCGGTCGACCAGCGCCGTTGTTGGACGCGCCAATGGCTGATGCGCTCCGGCACCAAGCCAGGAATGGCGGGCTCCATCAAGAACAGGCCGCGCCAGCCCGCGAGCGCCACGCGGATCGTCAAATCGAGATCTTCGCAAATTGAATCGGACGACCATCCCCCGGCCTCGGAAATCGCGGCGCGGCGCCAGATTCCCCCCGTGCCGTTGAATTGAAACATCCAGCCGCCGCGAAACCGCCCGGCCTGCTCGACGACGAAATGCGCGTCGAGCATCAGGCCCTGCACTCGCGTCAACCAATTCGTGCGGTAGTTGGAAAATTCGCACCGCGACTGAATAAACCCGGCGTCGGGATCGGCGAGCAGAACCGGCACGGCGTCGCGCAGCCAATGCGGCGGCGGCCGGAAGTCGACATCGAGCAGCGCGATCAAGGGCGCGGAGCTGAGTTTGAGCCCGGCCGCCAAGGCGCCCGCCTTGAAACCAGTCCGGTTCTCGCGCCGGACATGGGTGATCGAAACGCCCCGCGCGCGCAATTTGGCCACCGCCGCGGCGATCATGGCCGGGGTCTCGTCGGTGGAATCGTCGAGCATTTGAATGTGCAGCTTGCCGGCCGGCCAATCCAACGCGACGGCCGATTTGATCGCGCCAAGCGCGACCTCATGCTCGTTGAAGAGCGGAATCTGCACGAGCACGTCGGGCAAGTCCGCCTCCGGAACGAAGGCGCGCGGAAGATTATTGCGCCAGTGCGGCGCGCCCAGCAGGTCGTAACCCTTGATGCAAATCAAGGCGAGGAAACCGCTTCCGACGGCAATGAGGCCTACCGCCGATACGTAAAGGCATGTCTCGAAAATATCGAGAAGAAGCTGATGAACGCTCAAGCTAGGGTCCTTCGCTGGACACGGTAGGGACCGCCTAGGGGGAACGGCCCGATGAATCAAGCAGACACGAATACGCCCGCCATTCCAAGGTCTTGCCGGCCCGACAAAACGCCACCGGGACGGAAACCAGCTCGAACTGGAAAGTCAAGGTTTAGCGCATTCCAGGCAGCGCGTGGGATTTTTTCTTGGGGCCCGCGCGAAAATGTGGCAAAGACACCGGACTCGCGGAGGGGCGCCCTCCGCAAGGCAATGTTGCATCATGTGACTTGCCCCCCGCGCGGCGCTTCGGGTACACGCTCAATCGGTCTCGGCCGCGACGACGAGCGGGCTGGCGGAACAAACCAGATCAGGGCGCTGAAAAGACGGCGGTTTATCTGACGGAAGCCGGAAAGCGCTCTTCCGTTCCAGGACGGCGAACGGCTTCTCCAACGCAGGCAGGTTTTCAATGGCAGCGTCAAACCAGGGTTTTACGAGCGACACGGATCGGTTGAGCGCATCCCCGCGCTTGTTCGAGAATCCCGTACTCGACAAATTGTCACGCGTGCATTGGACGATGCCGTTGATCGTCTATGTGCCGATCGTTCTTTTGCTCGGGTACATCAGCTTAAGATCGATGTCGGCGTTGACCGTGCTGGGCGCCACGATACTCGGTTACGTCATCTGGACATTGATCGAATATTTTGGCCACCGTTATCTGTTCCATTGGGAATTTCCCGGACGCTATGGAAAACGGCTGCATTTCTTGATCCACGGCGTTCATCACGATCATCCAAGCGATCCGCTGCGGCTGGTGATGCCGGTTCTGCTCTCCGGCCCGATCATGGCGATTGCGTTCGGCATCACCACCCTGGTGTTTGGCTCGACGCTACGCTCGCCGGTCTTGATGGGCTTCATCATCGGCTATCTCGTCTACGACATGGTCCACTATTACACGCACCACGCCCAACCCACGACCAAGCTCGGCTTGACGTTGCGCCGTCTCCACCTGATGCATCACTTCCGTGATCCCGAGAAAAGCTTTGGGGTCAGCGCGCCGTATTGGGATTTTGTGTTCGGCACCGCCGAAAAGCCGCAGCGGTAAAATCTTTACGCCTTCCGTCGCCGCG
>JARLIW010000312.1 GCA_031291515.1 Beijerinckiaceae bacterium
AGCATGACGCCGTCGAGGCCGTTTTTATGCGCGCGGGGCGTCAACCGCACGGCGAGCCGCAGTCCATCCCCAACCGTGGCATAGGGCAGGGCGGTCTCGCCCATTGTTTACTCCGCTTCAAATTGCGCGATGACGCGGTCGGGATGGGCGGGATAGACCCCGAGAATCCGGACCTCCCTCGAGAAGAACGTGAGCTCTTCGAAGGCCCGCGACAGGCCGACGTCGTAGGGATGCCCATCGACATCGGCGAGGAATTGGGTGGCGGTGAACGCGCCTTCAACCATATAGCTCTCGAGCTTGGTCATATTGATCCCATTCGTCGCAAAGCCCCCGAGCGCCTTGTAGAGCGCGGCGGGCACGTTGCGCGTGCGAAATACAAAAGTCGTGACGCAGGCGGCGCGGCCCGGCTCGGGCCAGTCGGGCGTGTGCGACAGCACGACGAAACGCGTCATATTGTGTTTCTCGTCCTCGACGTCGCTGGCGAGAATGTCGAGCCCGTAGATTTCGGCGGCGAGGCGCGGCGCGAGCGATGCGCGGGTCGGGTCGCCCCAGGCCGCCACTTCGCGCGCGGAACCGGCGGTATCGGCGGTCACCACCGCCTTCAATCCGCGTTCGCGAATGATCCGGCGGCATTGGCCGAGGGCATGGACATGGCTGTAGACCGAGGTCAGCCCCTCGAGCGTTGCGCCCTTGATGCCGAGAAGCTGGAACCGGATCGGCAGGAAATATTCGCCGACGATGAACAGCCCCGAGGCCGGCAGCAGCGTGTGGATGTCGGCGACCCGCCCGGCAATCGAATTTTCAATCGGGATCATCGCGAGGCCCGCCCGTCCCTCGGCGACGGCGGCGAGCGCATCCTCGAAGGTGGCGCAGGGCAGGGGCGTCCAGCCGGGATAGACGTTCTTGCAGGCAATATGGGAATTCGCGCCAGGTTCGCCCTGGTAGGCGATGAAGTTCTCGGTCATGGGTGCGTTGCGATCTCTTCGAGGTGCCGACCGGCTGGCAGGAGCCTGGTGTCGGACGTCATCTTGCTGGATTCGGCAGCGTTTATCACAGCTCAAGGCGCCGCTGGCAAAAAGAAGCGAGAACAAACGTTGCCAGGGCATAGCGAAAACGGTTAAGCAGCATCGGGCTTTGGGCGGGATTCTCGCTCTTGATTTCAGGCGGCGCGCTTGGCGCGGCGAACGAGGAACGGCTTGAAAACGATGGACTCCTTCGAATTCAACAAGATAGCTGGGGCTTTGCTTGGCACTGTCCTATTCGCCGTGGGGCTCGGGATTGTGGCCGAGGCCATTTATTCTAGTGAAGAGCCGGCCAAGGCCGGTTACGAACTGCCGGTGGGCAAGCCCGAGGCCTCCGGGGCAAAGCCTGCCGCCGCCGCCGTTCCGTTGCCGGTTTTGTTGGCCAAGGCCGATGTGACGAAGGGGCAGGCCGCGACCAAGGTGTGCCAAGCCTGCCATAACTTCGAGAAAGGCGCTGGCATCAAGGTCGGCCCGCCGCTCTATGGCGTTGTCGGGCGTCCCAAAGGTTCGGTCGCGGGCTTCGATTATTCCGCGGGCCTCAAGGCCAAGGGGGGCAATTGGGATTTCGCCGCTCTCGACGATTTCCTGACCAATCCCAAGGCTTATATCTCGGGCACCAAGATGGGTTATGCGGGTGAGCCAAGCCCCGAGAAGCGCGCCGACATCGAGGCCTATCTGAGGTCCTTGTCCGACAGTCCCGTGGCTCTTCCCGAAGTTGCCGCGGCTCCTGCTGCTCCGGCGCCAGCTGCCGCCGCCCCAGCCCCAGCCCCCGCCGCTCCGGCCAAGTAAAAAATCGCGGTGCGCCCGTTCTCTCGTTTGGGGAGGAAGGGGCGCGCGGCAAGCGACAGCGCATCGATAAAGTGACACAATCCCTGACCATGAGGAGGTTCGCATTGATTCGACCTCTGGGAGAGCCTGTGTCTTGACGCTTCCACCCCTGCCGTTGTTCTCCCGCCGCTCGTCGCTCGGTCTGGCGGTCGGCGGTCTCGTTCTGCCGCATATGCTCCGCCGCTCCGCCTTGGCGGCTCCGGTTCCCGAAGGCGCGGAATCCCATGGTCTGTCGATCTTCGGCGATTTGGCGTTGCCGGCCGATTTTCCGCATCTCCCCTATGCCGATCCCAAGGCCCCCAAGGGCGGCCAGATCGTGCTGCAGATCAGCGGGACCTCGGGCAATCAGAATTTTACCACCTTCGACACGCTCAACGCCTATATCCTCAAGGGTGACGGCGCGGCCGGGATGGGCCTGATTTTCGATACGCTGATGACCGGCACCGCCGACGAGCCCGACGCCTTGTATGGGCTCGTCGCCAAATCTGTTCGCGTCTCGCCAGACAAGCTCGTCTATCGCTTCACCCTTCGCAAGGAAGCGCGGTTTCACGACGGCTCGCCGTTGACGGCGCGCGACGTCGTGTTTTCGGTCGATATTTTGCGGACGCAGGGCCATCCCTCGTTTCGTCTGCCGCTTCGCGACGTGCTCTCCGTCGAGGCGGAGGGGGACGACGTCGTGGTCGTCCGTTTTCGGCCCGCGCGCAGCCGCGAGGCGCCGCTTCTGGTCGCGGGCCTTCCGATCTTCAGTGCCGCCTATTACGCCAAGCAGCCGTTCGATCAGACGAGCCTCGAGCCGCCGCTCGGGTCGAGCGCCTATAAGGTCGGACCATTTCAACAGGGGCGTTACATCTCCTTTTCGCGTGTTCCCGACTATTGGGCCAAGGATCTGCCGATCAATCTCGGCACCGCCAATTTCGACACGGTGCGGTTTGAATATTTTGCCGATCGTAAAATCGCCTTCGAGGCGTTCAAGGCGGGGGTTTTCACCTTCCGCGAGGAATTCACCTCGGCGGTCTGGGCGACCGGCTATAATTTCCCCGCGGTGACGAGCGGGCGCGTCAAGCGCGAGACCATTCCCGACGACACGCCCAATGGGACTCAAGGTTGGTTTTTCAACACGAGGCGCGGCAAGTTCCGTGATCCGCGCATCCGCGAGGCCATCGGCTCCGCCTTCGATTTCAAATGGACCAACGCCAATCTCATGTATGGCGTGTACAAACGCACGATCTCCTTCTTTCAGAACTCTCCGATGGAGGCGAGCGGCGAGCCGAGCGCCGGCGAGCTGAAATATCTGGAGCCGTTTCGCGCGTCGCTGCCGCCAGCGGTTTTTGGCCCGGTCTACGTGCCACCGGAATCGGACGGCTCGGGGTCCGATCGCGCGCTGCTGCGGAAGGCTTTTGCGCTTCTGGAATCGGCTGGCTGCAAGCGGAAAGACAGCGTTTTGCTGCTGCCGGACGGGAACCCGTTCGAGATCGAATTTCTGGATTTCGATGGCTCGCTCGAGCCGCATACGGGCGCCTTTATCCGAAATCTACGGGTGCTCGGCATCGATGCGCGCTACCGCATCGTCGATGCCGCACAATACAAACGGCGGACCGACGATTTCGATTTCGACATCATCACGCAACGGTTCGGGTTCGGCTTCACGCCGGGCGACGGCATGCGCCAAACCTTCGGCTCCGAGGCGGCGAAAATTCCGGGATCGCGAAATCTTTGCGGCATTAGCGATCCCGCCGTCGATGCCTTGATCGAAAAGGCGCTTGTCGCCGAGGACCGCGAGACGCTGACGCTTTTGTGCCAGGATATCGATCGCATCTTGCGCGCCGGGCATTACTGGGTGCCGATGTGGAACAAATCGAGCCATCTCGTCGCCTTTTGGGACCTTTTCAGCCGTCCCGCGCAAGACCCGAAATACGGATTAAATCCCGCCTCGACCTGGTGGTACGATGAAGAGAAAGCCAAAAAGACGGCTTTGCGTGTGCCTTAACTTTTAAGAGACTTGGGTCGTCATGCTCGCTTACATCCTGCGCCGCATCGCCTTGATGATCCCGACGGTCGTTGGCATCCTCTTCATCTCCTTCGTCATCGTGCAATTCGCGCCGGGCGGTCCGGTCGAGCGGATCCTGTCGCAGCTGCAAGGGACGGATACCGGCGCCACGGCGAATTTCGGCGGTGGCGGCGGCAATTTGGCGGCGGGCGGCGGCGGCAGCGATTTTTCCTCGAAATATCGTGGCGCGCAGGGCCTCGATCCCGCCTTCATCAAGGAGCTCGAAAAGCAATTCGGTTTCGACAAGCCGGCGCCCGAACGCTTTGCCCTGATGCTGTGGAACTACGCGCGGTTCGATTTCGGACGATCTTATTTTTCCGA
>JARLIW010000313.1 GCA_031291515.1 Beijerinckiaceae bacterium
ACCGCGCCGATCATCAAGAACACGAACCGCCAGTGATCGATGTCGATCTGGAACGCTTGAAGAAAGGCGCTGAGAAGGGCGGGGACCACGACTTGCGCTTGCCGCAGGTAGGGCGAGCGCCGGAACGCCAGACGCAGGCCGATCACGCTCGTGAATGTGACCATGAGGAGGAACGTCAGCCCGCCGAGCCAGCCCGCCGACGAAAAAGCGCCGATGTACGAATTGTGCGGATCCAGATCGAAATAGACCATGAAGCGATGTGGGCCAAAACCCAACGGGCGCTCGATCAGCATCGGAATGGACCGCTTTTGATTGCCGAAACGGCCCGTTACGCCGCCATCGTAGTCTTGCTCGAGCTTGGCCCGGTCCGATACGGACTCGCGAAGATCGGAGTTCGAAGCGATATAAACCCCGGCCCCGGCCACGAGCATCACGATGCCTAAAATGCTCATCGCGATCTTGCGACGCATCGCTTTGTCATCGGCCGTCACATAGGTCGCCACAATCAAGAACACCGCGGAAAACGCCATGGCGCCCCACGCGCCGCGCGACAGCGGCAGAAAAATACCGCCAAACAGCGTGACCCCCAGGCCGGCGAGGTGGAACAGACGGGCGCGCGGCGATCCGATGATGAACCGTTGCATCAGATAGAGCGCGCCTAAAACGCAATAGGAGCCGAGGACGTTGGGATCCTTGAACGGGCCGGACACCCGGCCGACGTCGCGCTCGCTGACGGTGAAGCCCTGGACATGGAGGTAAGCCAGGATGGCCCAAACGGCCGCGATAACGGAGCTAAAAGCAAAGGCCCGGAGCGCGAGGGTCGTTCGCGCGGGCGTGTGGCGCGTAAAAATCATCGCGAACAGCACGGCGCTGCTGAAGAGGTAGATCGTTTGCAACGTATAGAGCGCCGGCGTCCCCGTGTTTTCGTTGTCGAGGCCCAACGCCCGGTGTTCGAAATAGGGAACGAGGGACGCGGTCTCCGCGATCAAGAAGGCAGCGATGATGAAGAAAAGGGTCAGCGTCACGCGCGTGATGACGAAGTGACCTAACACCGCGACGGGAAACAGGATGAAAAACAGAATTTCATAGGGCGACGGTTCGACGAAGGACACGCTGCCGACGCCGAGCATGAGCGTCAGAACGAACCGGAGCAGCGTCTCTTTCTTGAGGTTCCACCGCCGGTCCGATGTCGTCGCCAAAGCCACGTTCTCCTCCATTTCATGCCGATATCGGGGCGGGCCTAGATCGGGTCCGAGGCGTCTGAAGCGCGAAATTTAAACAAAGACGGTTAATAAAGCCGTTCATCGCGGTGGCGCCGGCCTTGCCTGCTTACCGGACCTTAAGCGCGCTTTGTTAGCCTCGATCAGGAACCATCCATCCGACAAAGGTGCCGCACGTGAACACCGACGCCCTCACCATCGTGATTTGCTTCGACCACGCCTCGATTACGGGTGGTCAGGCCAAGGTGGCGTTCGACAGCGCGGTGGGATTGAAGCAGGCTGGTCACCGGCCGATCGTGTTCGCCGCGGCTGGTCCGATTTCCCCGCAGCTCGTCGACGCCGGGATCGAGACGGTTTGTCTGGAGCAGGACGATCTCGTCGGCAACCCGTCGAAGGTGGCCGCCGCCATCCAAGGAATCTGGAACGTGCCGGCCGCCAAGGCGCTCGACGCGCTCCTCAAGACATTGCCGCGGGACCGGACGATCGTCCATGTGCATGGGTGGGCGAAGGCGCTGTCGCCCTCGATCGCGGGACCCATCGCGCGCTCGGGACTGCCCGCGATCTATACGATCCATGAATATTTTCAGTTCTGCCCGAATGGCGGGTTCTACGACTATCAGGCCAAGCACATCTGCACCCTGACGCCGCTCTCGCTCGCCTGTTGGATGACGAATTGCGACTCGCGCAATTACGTCCGCAAGGTTTGGCGCAACCTGCGTCTGCTTGCCGCCAAGCATATCGCTCATCTGCCCGATATTTTCTCCGATTACATCGCGATCTCGGGGTTTCAGAGCGAGATCGTGACGCCGCTGGTGCCCAAACACGTTCGGATGCACCGGGTGTCCAATCCGGTCGCCGTGCCCGATCTCGGGCCGAAGCCCGATCCGCTGGCGGGCGAGGTCATTTTCGTGGGCCGGCTGTCGCCCGAAAAAGGCGTTCTGTTTTTTGCCGAGGCGGCGCGCCGGATCGGGATGATCCCGGTGTTCATCGGCGATGGTCCCCAAGCCGACGAACTCGCGGCCCGCTATCCCGAGGCCAAGCTGCTCGGCTGGAAAAGCCCCGCCGAGGTTCGAGCCGCGATGCGTGGCGCCCGCGCGCTCGTCTTCCCCTCGATCTGGTACGAGGGGCAGCCGCTCACGATCCTCGAAGCCAAGGGCTTGGGCGTGCCGGTGATCGTCTCGGATGCTTGCGCGGGACGCGAGGAGGTCGAGGACGGCGTCTCCGGTCTCTGGTTCCGGAGTGCCGATGCCGACGATCTGGCAAGAGCCTTGACGGTCCTTCGCGACGATACGGCGGTCGCCGCGATGTCGCGCGCGGCTTATGATGCTTATTGGGCCGATCCGCCGACGCTCGAGACGCATGTGCGGCGGCTCACGGCGGTCTATCGTGACATGATCGCGCGTCGGACCCTCGCGAATGCCGCTGTCGGCAATCTCGGTATTCCCGCGCCGCTGGTCGGTTGATGGCGCTTGGGTCGATCCGGCGAAGCGTCGGGGGAAGCTGGACGACCCGCGTCGGTGGCGTCCGGCAAAAGCGTCCGCCGCCCGCGACGGCGATGGACGCCGTCTTACTGGCGCATCTCGCGATTGAATAAATGAGGAATCCCCACGGCGTTTCGAAGGGAAGCGCCGCCACGATCCCGATGCGCAAGCTGAACCCGCGAGCCTATGCCCAAAAAAACATCATAAACACGCTATTTCTGATTAAATATTAGTCTATAAACCTAAAAAATAGACAAATAAAAAGGGCGAACAAAGCCGCTCGCCCTTTCCACAATGCTGTCCGGCGGAGCCGGCGCCGAATTTACGACGAATAATAGAGATCGAATTCGACGGGATGCGGGGTCATGTCGACGCGCATCACGTCCTTGAATTTCAACTCGATATAGCTCTCGATGAAATCGGGCGTGAACACGCCGCCGGCGGTCAGGAAGGCGTTGTCCTGTTCCAGCGACGTCAACGCTTCGCGAAGCGAGCCGCAGACCGTCGGGATCGCCGCCAGTTCGACGGCGGGCAGGTCGTAGAGATCCTTATCGGTGGGAAGGCCGGGATCGATCTTGTTGATGATCCCGTCGAGCCCGGCCATGAGCATGGCGGTGAAGGCGAGATAGGGATTCGCGGTCGGATCGGGGAAACGGACCTCGACGCGCTTGGCCTTCGGGTTCGTCGTATAGGGAATGCGGCACGAGGCCGAACGATTTCGCGAGGAATAGGCGAGCAGCACCGGCGCTTCATAGCCGGGCACCAGGCGCTTGTACGAATTCGTCGACGGATTTGTCAGCGCGTTCAACGCTTTGGCATGTTTGATGATGCCGCCGATATACCACAGGCATTCCTGGCTCAGATCGGCATATTTATCGCCGGCAAATAGTGGTTTGCCATTTTTCCAGATCGACTGATGGACATGCATGCCGGAGCCGTTATCCCCGAAAACCGGCTTGGGCATGAAGGTCGCCGATTTGCCATAGCTCTGGGCGACCTGATGGACGGCATATTTGTAGATCTGGAGGTGATCGGCGATCTGCGTCAGCGGGCCGAACTTGAGACCGAGCTCGTGCTGGGCGGAAGCGACCTCGTGATGGTGCTTTTCGACCTGGCAACCCATCGCCTGCATGGCGGCGAGCATTTCGCCGCGCATGTCCTGCGCCGAATCCTGCGGTGGGACGGGGAAGTAACCACCCTTGGCGCGGATCCGGTGGCCGAGATTGCCGCCCTCGTAAGGGGTATTGGAATTGATCGGAAACTCGATGGAATCGAGCGAGAAGCCGGTATTGTAGGGATCGGTGCTGAAACGCACGTCGTCGAACACGAAGAATTCGGCTTCGGGACCAAAATAAACGGCGTCGCCGATCTTGGCGGCGGCGGCGAAGGCTTCGCCGCGCTTGGCGATGCCGCGTGGGCAGCGCGAATAGGGTTCGCCCGTCGTCGGTTCGAGCACGTCGCAAATGATCGAGAGGGTCGGCGCCGCGAAGAACGGGTCGAGCGTCGCAGTCGTAGGGTCCGGCATCAGCGCCATGTCGGATTCGTTGATCGCCTTCCAGCCCGCGATCGACGATCCGTCGAACATCGTCCCCTCGGAAAACAAATCTTCGTCGACAATGGTCTGATCGAAGGTGACATGCTGCCACTTCCCGCGCGGATCGGTGAAGCGCAAATCCACATACTTGATGTCGTTGTCTCGTATCGCCTTCAGCACGTCAGCTGCGGTTTTCATCTCGAATACTCTCCTTTGGGACGCTGCGAAGCTGATAAGGCGGAACGCGCGATTTGCAAAGCTCGCCGAGCGGCTTTGTGGCGAAGCCGGCGGATGCGGGTCAAACGTCCGGCGCAAAGCGCAACATCGCGCCGGAATAATAGCCGGAGAGGCATCAATTGCCGTAAAAACGTTCACCAAGTCGACAGTCCGATACCCGATCATGAAAATACCGGCGTCTGGCAATCGGCATTTAAAGTATAATATTTCGAAAACATAAATTTGTTTCATATAAAAATGATAAATGGCAATATCACTAGGCTTTTTTAAGGCTTAAACGCCGATTGTCAAAATACTCGTCGCTTAAATCTAAACATCGGCGTGCCCGAAGCGCGAGGTGACGCTCGGTCCGCCACGAGGAGACGGCGCTCGCGCGGTCGCGTTTAGTGCGCGAAAGACAAAGAGATTGCCGCGTTGGCGCGCGCGCGCCCACCGTTGCCGTTGGCATATATCATGCTAGCACGACCTTAGCCTTCGGGGGCGCAATCCCCTCCGGTCGATCCCTGGATTTCTCATCTTGAACGAACGAGAGACTCTGAATGACGAAATATAA
>JARLIW010000314.1 GCA_031291515.1 Beijerinckiaceae bacterium
AGTCAGATGCACATGTTCCACGCCATGGCGGGCATCACCGATTGGCTGAATGTGATGGTGATGGCCGACTACCAGAAAAAGACCATGCAAATGACGACGTTCGCCGGGATGTCGGGCACGAGGGTTCTTGGCAGCGGCGGCGCCACGACCAGCGGATTTGGCGATACCACCGTCGTTTCGCTGTGGCGCCTCTACGACGACGGGATGCAGCATGTGCACCTCAATCTCGGTCTGAGTCTGCCGTCGGGAAGCACGACGCAGACCATGACCATGCTCAGTCCGATGAACATGATGATGACCATGCGAGCGAGCTACGGCATGCAGCTTGGCACCGGGACCGTCGATCTTTTGCCGGGCCTGACCTACACCGGTCATATGCGCCAATGGTCTTGGGGAAGTGCGTGGCGCGGACGTTTCGCGCTCGATAACAACGACGAAGGCTACCACTACGGTGGCAAGCAAGAACTGACGGGTTGGGGCGGCTATACCTGGGTCCCAGGGGTGACGACGACCGTTCGCGCGGCGGGATCGATCGAAGACCGAATTCACGGGGCCGACCCGCTGATCTCCGGGCTGATGCCAGGGACAAATCCAGCTTTCTATGGCGGCAAGAGGATCGATCTTTTGGGTGGGTTCGAAATTGCGGGGGCTCCGTTTGGGCTCGGCAACACGCATCTTTCGGTCGAAGGCGGCGGCCCGGTCTATCAAGATCTCAATGGCCCGCAGCTCGGCCACGCGTGGCAGCTCACCGCCGCGATCGGCGTGAGGTTCTAACGATGCTCCGGATGACGGGGCTCCCGCTGTCGCGCCGCTCGTTTGCCGCCGCTTGCGCCGTGAGCGCCGCGACATCTTTCGCGGGCAAGGCTTGGGCGGACCCGTTGCGCGACACCGAGGTTCTCGCGGCGCCGACGACCGCTTCGATCATATTGGCTCGCCTGATCGATTCCGGCGCGCTGGCCAGCGTTTTTCCGAACGCGGGGTTTGGATTGTGGCATGATCCCGACGAGCTGCGCGCGGCCATCGTGTCGAAACGCGTGCGGCTTTTCACCTCGCCGACCCATGTTCCCGCCAACCTCGCCAACCGCGGCATGCCCCTCAAATTGGTGAGTATTCTTGGCATGGGGCATCTCGTGGTCGTGACCAGCGATCGTTCGATTTCGCGCTTTGCGGATCTCGCGGGCAAAAAGGTCTTGGGCTTCTTTCGCCGCGACATGCCGGACCTCGTGTTCCGCGCTGTCGCCAAGATGGAGGGGCTCGATCCCGATAAGGATATTCAGATCTCCTATGTGGGAACGCCGATGGAAGCCGCGCAAATGATCGCCGCCGGGCGCGCTGAAACCGCGATTCTTTCCGAACCCTCGGCAAGCGCCGCGATCATGATGGCGGCGCGGCAGGGCCGGGAGTTGGTTCGCGCGATCAATCTCCAAGATATCTGGATGACGCATCACGGAGGCATGGGGATTCCCATGGTGGGTCTTTGCGTCCACGCCAGTGCCCTCGACGAAGCTCCGGATCTGCTGCCGCTCCTGCGCGAAAATCTGCCTCGCGCCAAGGATTGGGTTTTAGCGAATATGGACGCGGCGGCGGCGCTGGCTGAAAGGGCGATGCATCTCAAGCAGCCCATTTTTCGCGCCTCGCTGGACCATGCGCCCTTGGTGGTGCTCCCCGCGAAGGCCGCGCGGCCAAGCCTCGAGGCCTTCTACCGGGCGATCCTCGAACTTTCCCCCGATACGCTTGCCGGCCGTTTGCCCGCCGATGATTTTTATCTCGACACGTGATGGCCGCGCGGCCGATCTTTTTTGCCGCGGCCGGTGTCGCGTGTCTGATCGCGCTTTGGCAGTTCGGCTTCGCGTTGGGCGGACCTTTCGTGCTGCCGGCGCCCGCGCAAACATTCGAGCGCATCATCGTCCTCGGCCAAACCGGTACGATTTGGCAACCGGCGGCGGTGACCAGCGCGCATGTCATCGCCGGGTTTGGGGCGGGGGCGGCGGCGGGTATTCTTCTGGGACTGGCGGGGAGCGCCCTTGATGATCTTGGCGCCGCCCTGGAAGCGATCGCCACGATAATCCTCGGGGTGCCGCCGATTGTCTGGGTGGTGTTGGCGCTTCTTTGGTTTGGCCCGCGCGGGATCGTCCCGGCTTTCACCGTTGGCATCGGCATTGCGCCGGTCGTCTTCGGCGCGATGATGGCGGGCATGCGCGCCTCGCGGCCCGAGTTTGACGAGCTTGCCTTGGCCTATGGCGCGCCCTGGCGACAGAGATTGTTCGAGATTCGCTTGCCGCAGGTCGCGATCGCCGTGACGCCGGCTCTGGCGTCTTCACTCGGCTTTGCCTGGAAAATCTCGTTGATGGCGGAGGTGCTGAGCGGCGGGAGCGGAATTGGCGGACGCATCGCCGACGCGCGCGCCGATCTCGATACGGTCGAGGCGATGGCCTGGGTTGTCATTGCCCTAATCCTGCTCGTTCTTACGGACCGCATGTTGGCGCGGATTACAAAGGCGCCTTCCGATGCCGCCTGACCATCCGTCGGCGCGGATCTGCCTGAATCACATTGACGTCCGCAGGGGCGCCGAAATCGTTCTCCGCGATGTTGCCGTGGATCTTAAAGGGCGCGGATTGACGGCTCTCATGGGCGTGTCGGGTATTGGCAAATCAACACTGCTCGGCGTGATTGCCGGGCTCGTCAAGCCAACCGCCGGGACGCGCCAGGTCGACGGCAAGGTTGCGATGATCTTTCAGGATCCGCGGCTTTTGCCGTGGCAATCCGCGCTGGATAATGCGGGATTTGGTTTGCGCGCCGCCGGTTTCTCGAAAGACGAGGCGCGCGACAAGACGCGGCTCCTTCTCGAACGGTTCGGTCTGAGGCCAGCTGATCACGGCAAGCGTCCGAGCGCCCTATCCGGAGGCATGCGCCAACGCGTCGCCATTGCGCGGGCCCTCGCGATCGATCCCGGCGTATTGCTCATGGACGAACCGTTCACTGGACTCGATGTCTCGCTGCGGGCCGATCTGCGGCAGCTCGCGCGCGCGATCGTCGAGGAGAGAAATCTCACGGCAATTCTTGTCACCCATGACCCGGTCGAGGCGGTCATGCTCTGCGATCGCGTCATGCTTCTTGCGGGACAGCCTGCCTATATTGCCGCCGACGTTGCCATTAGCCCACGTTCCGGCACCATGGTGGAAGCCTATCGGGCTGCCTCCGCGCTTATGCGCCGTTTGGAGGTCGAATCTGGTTCGATCGTACGGCTCGCTTAATTCGCTTCCTTACTTAACTGGCCGCGTTGCTCCGCGGCCTCGCGCACGAACGAATCTTCGTCGTCGAAAAAGATGGCGAGTTGGTTTGCCGGAATGCGGCTCGCCACTTCAAATCTGACGCGCCAGTCAGGGTCGCGTTTCAGACAGTTCAGTAGACCGGGAGCCATGCGCTTGGCGACTTCCAGCCTGATCTCCGGCCGCGTATCGAGGGCCAATCTCGGCAGCCAGTGACCGAGGCCGCGTTTAACCACGATGGAGCGCACTTCGATTTCCGGGTCGTTGATGTAGCGCGCGAGCAAAGAAGGCCCGATCCTGCGCGCAATCTCAATGCGAACGGAATAATCGGGGTCGCCCATCATTGGGATCAGTTCCGCGTCGTCGAGCAGCGAAACCATGCGTCGTCTCATCTCCGGGTCCGGATCGTCGCGGAAGCGCAAGGTGACTCGCTTGGGGAGCCGCCTGGCCGCGTTCCAGCGAACGTCCTCCTCCGAATCGTCGAGAAGCGGCAAAAGAAGAAAGACATTCGCATATCGCGCGGCGGCGGAGCGCACCTCGAAATGAGGGTGCCGAAGGTGCATGTCCGCGAGGCCGGAATTCCACCTGAAAAAGCGATGGATGCGTGGGGCGTATCGATCATGGACACAGGCATGTGCCGGCTGGCATTTGCCCGTCGCGCGGGCGCCGTCATG
The DNA here is from genome assembly GCA_031291515.1 of Beijerinckiaceae bacterium. GTDB lineage: Bacteria > Pseudomonadota > Alphaproteobacteria > Rhizobiales > Beijerinckiaceae > RH-AL1. The sequence goes on from JARLIW010000314.1 coordinate 3,944, forward strand.
TGGGCAAGCGGTGCAACAAACCGTATCGCCGAGCCAATCACGCGTGTCGTCGAAATCGATCATGGGAGCCGCCCATTCTTTGCAGACGTAACCGTTGCAGGCGGCTTCGGGAAGAATAGATCCGTTCGGTCAAAGAGACTTTTGGTTTCGTGGAACAGCCTCTTGGGCCGTTCCACGAAATCTTGTCGATCCGCCTTGATTTGCCTCGAGACGGCAAATCAAACGTGGCTTTCGCCACGAAAGGCTGTTTACGCGGTGGCCATGTCGGCGGTCTTGCCGACGGCGGTCTCGTCGACCGCCTTCATGATCCCGTGCTCCATCAACATGTCTTCGAGTTCGTCCATGGTGATCGGGGTCGGGATGACGCCGTTGCCGGCGTTGTTGTGGATCTTGTGCGCCAAGGTCCGGTAATGCTGAGCTTGCGCGGATTCAGGCGCGTATTCGAGCACCGTCATGCGGCGGAGCTCGGCGTGCTGCACGATGTTGTCGCGCGGCACGAAGTAGATGAGATGGCTGCCGAGCTTCTTGGCCATGGCCTCGGCGAGCTCGAGTTCCTTGTCGGTCTGACGTTCGTTGCAGATCAAACCGCCCAGGCGCACGCCACCCGAGAGGGCGTATTTCAGAATGCCCTTGGAGATGTTGTTGGCGGCATACATGGCCATCATCTCGCCGGACATGACGATATAGATTTCCTGCGCCTTGTTCTCGCGGATCGGCATGGCGAACCCGCCGCAGACGACGTCGCCGAGCACGTCGTAGGAGACGTAATCGAGGTCTTCGTAAGCGCCGTTTTCCTCAAGGAAGTTGATCGAGGTGATCACGCCACGGCCGGCGCAGCCAACCCCTGGCTCCGGACCGCCGGACTCGACGCATTTGATGTCGCGATAGCCGACCTTCAAAACTTCTTCGAGTTCGAGATCTTCGACGCTGCCCGCCGCGGCTGCGAGGCTCAGGATGGTGTCCTGGGCCTTGGAGTGCAGAATGAGACGGGTGGAATCCGCCTTGGGATCGCAGCCGACGATGAGGATGCGATGGCCCATTTGGGCCAAAGCCGCGAGAGTGTTTTGGGAGGTCGTCGATTTCCCGATGCCGCCCTTGCCATAGAAAGCAATTTGCCTGAGTGCTGCCATTGGAGTCTCCTTTGAGACACGTTCGAAATACCGCCGCGCATGAGCGCGAGATTGCTGCTCGTCCGGTACGGGCTCGCGGATTTCGGGAAGGAGCAAAACGCTCGTCAGCGTCCGCGTATGCTCAGCCCTCACAAACCGTTCCGAGGACCCTAACCGCAAGGCCCGTGCCAGCGCCAAAATATTAGCTAAGTAGCTGTTAGTGCGTTACAAAAAAATGATCCCGAGGCCAGCAGAAAAATAGTGCGATTCCCGACAACAGCCACGTATTGTCGGAAAAAACATAAATAAAATGCGTGTTTGTAGACATGGGATTTAACGAAAACTCGGCGCGCTCCGGCGCGTTTTTTTTACTCGAGGCGTGAAATACGATCGCTTCGACGATGTTTTACTAATTGCGGCGACCGTCGAAACGTGCGGGATCCATCGCGCCGATCGAAATATTTCCGCGTGAAAAAATTCGAGGACCGGACGGAGGATGCTGGGTGTAGATAGTCAGGAGATCGCGAGCGCGCTCGATTGGATCGCGGCGAAAGCTCGGGGATAATCGCTATGTGAAAGCACGTCTTCGATGAAATAAAGCCAACGAGCGTCTCGAGGCCTTGCCTCATCGACCGATCAGGCAGGATTGTTTGCAAGAAATGCAATTCGGTCCATTGGCTGCGGAACCGGGAGAATCCTTCCCGGCTGGAGAGCGCTCTAAAATTTCTTGATCGGGATGCCGTGCTTGATCAGGGCGTAACCGATTTGCCGTGGCGTCAAGCCTAGAAGCCGGGCGGCTTTCGCTTGCACCCATCCCGCCTTTTCCATCGCGTCGAGCAGCCTGCTGCGCTCTCGGTCGTCGTGGCCTCCGTGGCCCCCGTGAGAATCGTCGGATTCGGTTGGCTTGACGTCCGCATGATCTGGCGCGCGGGGAGATCTCATCCACCCATCGTCGTGATTGGCTGGCTGGACCTGTGAATCGGACGCCGGCGTGTTGAAGTTCGAGCCTGCCCCAGGCATCGGCGTTTGAACCGCGCCGCCGTGATGTTTCGCGGTGTCGCCGCGCCACACCATCGAGGATAAGCAGCTATCGTGGCGGCAAGCGAAATCGTTCGCCGAGATATGTGGGCCTTCCGCGAGTGTCGCCGTGTGGCGGATGCAATTTTCGAGTTCGCGAATATTGCCAGGAAAAGCGCAAGCCTGAAGGACGTTCATGCTTCCCTCGGACAAGTCGAGGGAGCAGCCATTCTCGTCGTTGAAGCGCGCGAGAAACTCGCGGGCGAGAATGGCGATATCGCCGGGCCGGTCGCGAAGCGGCGGCAACAGTATGGGAATAATGCTGATGCGATAATAAAGGTCGGCACGGAATTCACCGCGGCTCACGGCTTCCTCGAGATTCCGGTTCGTCGCGGATATGAGCCTGAAATTGACCTTGAGCGTCCGCGATCCGCCGACGCGTTCAAATTCACCTTCCTGCAGGACGCGCAGCAGTTTGGCCTGGAATGCGGCCGAAATTTCTCCGATCTCGTCGAGGAAAAGCGTGCCGCCGTCGGCAAGTTCGAAGCGACCTTTGCGCAGCGCGACCGCGCCCGTAAACGCGCCCTTTTCATGACCGAACAATTCGGATTCGAGCACGCTTTCGGGAAGCGCCGCGCAATTGAGCTTAATGAAAGGTTTGTTCTTGCGCGACGATAACGTATGAATGGCTTGCGCGAAAAGTTCCTTGCCTGTCCCGGATTCTCCGCGCAGGAGCACCCAGGAATTGCTCGGTGCAACGATCCGGATTTTGTGGAGCACGGCGCGCACCGAGTCGCTTTCGCCGAGAATGCCGGCGACCGTTTTCGTCCCCTCCTTCGATGTCTTTTGTTCCAGCACCTTTTCGAGCCGGCGCCGATCCGCGAGCAAGCGCTCGCGGTCGCTTCGGATTAGACGCTGCAGTCGGACGGTTTGGCCTAGGAGATTTGCCACCATGGATAAAAAACGCACGCTTTCGTCGGCTGGCGGGGTGGTCTCCTCGGGGTAATCCTGGTCGATCGTCAACGTGCCGATGACTTTGTCGCGATCCATGATCGGAACGCCGATGAAACAGGTTCGGCGACCCGGCACGGCGGTTTGCCAACTCACAAATCGGGGATCGGCCGCGACATCGAGGACCACGAGCGGCATTTTGGTCACGACGATCTGGCCGATCGCGCGCTCCGGCAACCGCTCGAAATATTCCATCGCGGCGGCTTCGCTCCAGTTTGCGCCGACAGCCGTTTCCGGGTCGCCCGCATCGTTGAGGAGAGCGATCGTTCCGTGGCGCATGTCGAGAAAACTGGCGAGGAGCGCCATAACGCTCGAGAGTGTCGTCTCCAGCCGCGCTGGCGATGTCAGCAACTTGGAAATTTCATAAACGCCGTATAGTGCGGCGGCATGCCGCGTTTCCGCCGATGTCTTGGTTGTATCGGCATTCGCGGGGGATTTTTCGAGGATCGCGGAAGGTGGATTGGTTCGCGTGGGAACGGCCGTCATCCTAGTCACCATGATCTGGCACCGAAGCGCGAAATTAGCGCGACTCTGCTAAAAGCAAGAGTAATGCCGTTTTGAGTGCTTGGTTATTGGGCACTAAGTATCTTGGTTCCATATACTAAATAAGCAGTTCAAGCCTCCGCCATTTCCGCCGGAGTCCGCTCTGCGGACGGTGGTGGGTTCCACGCCTGATTGACGAGACCGATGCAAATCGCGGGGCGAATAGGACGATTGCGGTACCCAGCGGGTTGCGGCGGTGGTTGCGTTAACCCTGCGCGAAGTCCAGCTCCAAGAATTCAGCAAGCGTTTTATTCATCACCAATACGGTCATAAGGGAGGCAGGTGCGGTAGAAATCGCGCACCCCGTGCTCCCGAAGTTAACGTACACAATTCGATTGCCATCAAATTCTGAGGAACCGCGATCGTGTCGTTGGAAGCAGCTTATAGCTGTGGCTCGGCCGCCGGGTGGGGAAAGTCGCGGTTTGCATTCGGTGAAGAAGCGATCCGACGAAAGCGCCATCTTGTCCGCGTCGACGGCGCGCGAATTGACGTTACTTGCCTCATTGTAAATTCCAAACGTCGCGTCGGGGCGGTTAAGCCTACGCTATGAATATCTGTGTCCGATGACCTTCGATCTCCTAAGCGGCGCTGGATAGATAGGCGTAGCCTGTCTTCTCCAACTCTTTCGCGAGCGACTTGTCGCCGGACAACACGATTTTGCCGTCGCTGAGAACATGGACGAAGTCAGGTTCGATATAGTCGAGAAGTCTTTGGTAATGCGTAATCAACAGCATCCCGCGGCCCGGATCGCGCAGGCGGTTCACCCCGTTGGACACAATACGGAGCGCGTCGATGTCGAGGCCGCTGTCGATCTCGTCGAGAATTGCGAGTTTCGGCTCGAGCACGGCCATTTGAAAGATCTCGTTGCGCTTTTTTTCTCCGCCCGAGAAGCCGACGTTGACCGCGCGTTGGAGGAGATCGTCCCTGATTTCGAGGAATTTCAACTTCTCCGTCACAGACTCTAGGAATTGAGCGGCATCAAGCTCGCCCTCGCCGCGCTGGCGGCGTCCCGCATTGAACGACGCGCGGAGGAAACGCATGTTGTTGACGCCAGGAATCTCGACCGGATATTGGAACGCGAAAAAGACGCCTTCGCGCGCGCGCTCGTCCGCCTCGAGGCTCAGCAGATCCCGACCCTGATAGGTTACGGTGCCCCCTGTCACGTCATAGCCTGGCTTGCCCGCGAGGATGCTCGATAGCGTGCTTTTGCCCGCCCCATTGGGTCCCATGATCGCGTGAACCTCGCCGGGCCCAACATTCAGGGTAATACCCTTGAGGATTTCGCGGCCGCCCATGAGACTCGCGTGAAGATCTTTGATTTCGAGGAGATTGCTCATGGGAAGCCCTTATCTACAAGATGAAAATCAATACGCCGGGTGAGGAGCAACGCGTAGCTTATGAAGTTGGCACCTATCGTTTTGTTTCAAACTTAAATCACGCGCCGACCTCGATCTGAATCCGTCAGAGACGGCACGTTGGTCGAACCTTCGGGTACTCCGGGCGCCATTGCGAAAACGGTGCTGGTTCCCTGTTTCGGGCCGATGCCACGCGATCTCAATTCTCCTCCAGGTCAGGCGGCGGAGAGACCGCTCAAAGATCTTTTCAAAGATCTTTGGCCAACCTCTATCGACGCGCATCGATCGAGTCCGACGTGAAAGCGCCCGAAGTGTCGGAGCTCCCGGGGTCGGCTCGGTCCGGGACGGAAAACCGAGACCCCGGAAACCTTGAATCCAAAGTGCGGTGTCCATCTGCAACGGATATGCCACGCTCGACAGCGGTGCTGGCGACGAAATATATGGCTTGGGCGACACGTCCGCATTGTGACATTGTCGCGATTGCGACCGTATGGTTTAGAACGAATTCGCCGTCGTCCACTTGTTTCGTCATGCGTTGGACCGCGCGCCACTATCTCTGTGCCCAAAATCCGGCGCGAGCGGACG
>JARLIW010000315.1 GCA_031291515.1 Beijerinckiaceae bacterium
CTTCTCGCGGCGCGAACGGGATTCCGGCCGGAGCGGGCAGCGCGGAGCAGGGCATGAGAGTCGTCTTCATCATCCTCGGCGCCCTCGGAGGCGTCGTCATCGGAGCCGTCACTGGATTTGCCGTGGCTCTCGTGGCCATGTCGTTTTCTCCATCGCGGAACGACGGCGGTTACGGGATGCTCGAAGTGATCATTTGCCTGCCAAGCGGCGCGATCATCGGACTGTTGGCCGGGATCGTCTGGGGTTTTACGACCCGTCTCGCGGCCGGATAACGCGGTTCTTCGCTTTTGGCGCCGCGCTCGATCATCGCGCGATCACGACAATGTGGGGGCGGATCCCTGCTCGATTAAGGCTCCATTAACCATAAATCTGTTTACCTCATTTTTAGAAGTCAAGCATTTTCAGGATCATAAAGATCCTCGAAGCGTTTAGTCGCGAGCGCGACACCCGTGTCTTTCCAGGATTGCCGGCCCCGGAAACATGATTCCCGTCGATCGGACCCGGCCAACTCTAGGATTTGTCCGATGCACGTTCAGCATCATCTGCCACCCCCGCCGGAGCTGAATACGCGCCCTCAATCGCGCAAGACAGAGGGCGAGGAGGAAACCAAGGCCTATGCCCACCTTGCCGGTCTCTCCGACGAAGAGCGGCGCAAGGGTTCGAAACGGCAGCCCCCCTCCCAGCGCGAGCCGGACCAGCCGCCGCAACCGACGTCGTCCGGCCTGCTGCGCGCAAAACCGCGTCCGCCCGGCTTTGCCAAGCCCGCGCCATTCATGACCGTGACGAGCGTGACGGAGTTTTGGACCGAACTCGTCATGGCGAGCAAGGACGAGGGCGTCGATGACAGCGGTCAGACGCCCGCGACACAGGCGGCGCCTTCAAACCAACCCTCGCTGCTCGATCTGTTCGCCAAAGCCGTGAAGTAAAGGGATCGGCGGCGTGCCTTGGCGCGTAACGCCGAAATCTGCTTCAATCGCGTGGGACGTCACACGGGGGGCTTGTCATGATTCCACGCCTGGGACTGATCGCGGTTTTGGCTTTGGCCGTCTTGCCGGGCCATGCCGATCCGGCGACCCCTTCGCCGCTCGCCGAGGCTTTCGCCCTTATCGCGTCGAAACCCAAGATCGATCTCACCCATGCCTTCGGGCCGGATACACCGGTTTGGTCTGGTTTTGGCCAGGCCAGAATGACGCCGGCCGCCGATCCCAAGACGCATGAGCCCTATACGGTCGCCAAGGACGGGTTTCGCGCGACCTTTTACGAAATGGTCGGGCAATACGGAACCCATGTCGACCCGCCCGCGCATTTCTCGGCGACTGGCGCGACGATGGATCAAATCCCGCTCGACGACATGATCCTGCCCCTCGTCGTTCTCGACGATACGCCGTTTCTCGCCGCCGATCCCGCCCATGCCTTTTCCGTGGCGGATCTTCTCGCCTGGGAGAAGCTGCATGGCCGCGTGCCCAAGGGGTCTTTCGCGGCGCTGCGGACCGACATGGCAAAGGACTGGACCGCCAATCCCGAACGTTTCAAGCGCGATCCGTTTCCGGCCTGGTCGCTCGACGTGCTCAAATTGCTCGTGGAGCAGCGTGGCGTCGTCGCCATCGGCCACGAAGCGATGGATACGGATACGACGAAGGACATGGTGGCCGAAACTTACATCCTCGGCAGCGGCCATTTTCAGATCGAGGTGATGGACAATCTCGACAAGGTCCCGGCGACCGGCGCCTATATCGTCGTGAGCTGGCCCAAGGTGCGGGACGGACTGGGGTTTCCCGCGCGGGCCTATGCGGTGTTGCCGTAAGCCCGACAAACAGGACCGTGCGATCCTTTCCGGCCCTGCGTGACCTCGTGAACCTTCCGGCGTTCCCGCGCGACATAGCGATATCACGGGACCACGTTAGGGAGCGCCATCATGAAACATGTGAGACTCGACGAGCTCGTCGCGACGTCTTGGACGTTCTCACCGAGCGGTTCGCCAGCGGCCTGTGCCTGTCGCGCGCGGCTCCACGTCAACCCCTATGCCGCGCCCTCGGGTCGCGGTCCCGCGCGGATCGAAACATGCCTCGAATGCGGCGATCTTCTCGCCGCTCCGGCCGCCGATGCCAGCGCGCTACGGATTGCGATTCGAAACGATCTTATTTAGGCCTGCCGCATGCGACCGGACCGTCGGTCCCGCATCTTTCTCGGGAGAATTCCCGTGAGGCGCGCGCGCAACCGGGCCGCGTGATGACAAGCCGCCCTTTTCCCCGCCTATCGCCGCCGCCGCCCTAGAGTTTTGCCGCGCGCCCCTATAGAGTCCGCGCGCAAACCTCCAACCCGCGTGTGGACCCAGAATTTTGGCCGATAAACCCGACAACGAACCGCCGGCTTCGCCTGGCTTCGACGTCCGCCCCGTTTCGATTTCCGATGAGATGCGCCGGAGCTATCTCGATTACGCCATGAGCGTGATCGTGAGCCGCGCATTGCCTGATGTGCGCGACGGCCTCAAGCCGGTGCACCGGCGCATCCTGTATTCGATGCAGGAGCAAAATCATCTGCCCGACCGCCCCTATGTCAAATCGGCCCGGATCGTCGGCGATGTCATGGGTAAGTATCATCCCCATGGCGACAGCGCGATTTACGACGCCTTGGTCCGCATGGCGCAGAATTTTTCGCTGCGCCTGCCGCTGATCGACGGGCAGGGCAATTTCGGCTCGGTGGACGGTGATCCGCCAGCCGCCATGCGTTACACCGAATCGCGGCTCGCCAAGCCCGCCTTGGCCTTGATCGAGGATATCGATTCCGACACGGTCGACTTCCAGCCGAATTACGACGGCAAGGAGCGTGAGCCGGTCGTTTTGCCGGCGCGTTTTCCCAATCTGCTCGTCAATGGCGCGGGCGGCATCGCCGTCGGCATGGCGACCAATATTCCCCCGCATAATCTCGGCGAGATCATTGATGCGACGATCGCGCTGATCGACGATCCCGAATTGTCGCTCGAAGCCCTGGTCGAGCTGATTCCGGGTCCCGATTTCCCGACCGGCGGCGCGATTCTCGGCCGCGCGGGCGTGCGCTCCGCCTATATGACCGGACGCGGCTCGGTCATGGTGCGGGCCAAGGTCGAGGTCGAAAGCCTGCGCAAGGAGCGCGAGGCGCTGATCGTCACGGAGATCCCGTACCAGGTCAACAAGGCGACCTTGATCGAGAAGATCGCCGAACTGGTCCGCGAGAAGAAGCTCGAGGGCATTTCGGACCTGCGCGACGAATCCGATCGCGACGGCATGCGGATCGTGATCGAGCTCAAGCGCGACGCCGTCGCCGATGTCGTCTTGAATCAGCTGTGGCGCTTCACCGCGATGCAATCCTCGTTCGGCTGCAACATGATCGCGCTGAACGGCGGGCGGCCGGAACTGCTCAATATCCGCGACTTCCTGGTGGCCTTCGTCGACTTCCGCGAGGAAGTCGTCACGCGACGCACCAAATTCCGGCTCAACAAG
>JARLIW010000085.1 GCA_031291515.1 Beijerinckiaceae bacterium
GCAGCGTCACCGAGTGAAAGAAGGCGGAGCCGAACACCGGCGTGTAGGTGTAAGCGAGATCCACGACGATGAGGGAACCCGACGTGAACACATCCGCCGGCAGCGTCGTCAGCGAAGGTTGCTGCGAATCGGGAACGGAAACCGGCGCGACGCTGCAGGATCGCAATTTGCTCGCCACCGTCGCCGTGCTCAAGCCACCTTGATAGAGGCTCCAGGCCACCGCGCCCTTATAGGTGCAACCCGAGGTGCAGCCGGTGACCGTCGGCGAAAAGACCACGCTCGAGATCGTGAACAGAAAGTGTTGGTCGGCGCTCCAGGTCGTGCCTTGTCGCGCGGCATCCTTCAAGATTTCGGGAAAAATGACCGGCGTGGCCTGCTGCACGAAAATGACGTCGTTGGCTGTCATCGTGGCGCCCGCCGTGGTCGACGGACGCTCCGCGACGAGATTGGCCTCGGAATAGGCGAGATTGGTCAATTGCCGGCTCGCGTTGACGTAGCGCGCCGCTTCGCCGCCGCCGAGCATGAAGATGAGAAGAACCGGGAAGATAATGGCGAATTCGATCGCGGCGACGGCGCCGCGGGCGGCGGCGAAGGCCGCGATTTTTTGCTGGAGCCTGGCCGTCATCGTTTGAAGGTGAACGTTCATGTCAGCAGTTCCCGTTGACCGAGAACGGCTCGTTGAGGAATGTCGCCGTGGACATGATGAGATAGACTTGCGTGCCGTTGTAAGTCGTCGCGATCGTCGACGACGACAGGAAGCTCAGGAAGAACGGAACCGGATAGAGGATCTGCAAAAAGATGAAGCTCGAGCCGTTGCCGGTGCAAAAGGTGGTGCTTGCATTGGAGAGGCCGGGCACGGTCAGGCCCGTCTGCGGCGTGTTGATGAATTGATTATATTCGTAGGGGTAGACGCCGTCGTTCGTGATCGACGCGAGCGTGCCCAAATTCTGAGAATTCACGATCACATTGCTGCAGGTGAAAAACGACGGCAGCAGCGGGCAGACGATCTGCGTGGCAAAGGCCGACTGCGTCGTGATCGCGTCGGTTTGGACTTGCCCCGTCCGGATTTGCCGAGCGGCCTTTTGCGTCGCGTAATCGAGCGCCTGATTCATGAAGATCATGTAGCCGATCGACATGATGAAGATGATTGTGACGAGCAGCATCGGCGCGATCAGCGCGAATTCGACCGCCGTCGCGCCGCGCGTCTCGCGAATAAACGCCTCGGCCCGCGCCAACGCCCCGGCGCGCGCGCCTCTTCGCATTTGGCCTGTTGCGATCGTATCGGGGCCGGGCATCTGCATTCCACGAGAAGTTCAAATAAAGCAGTGACGAAATTCATCCGTATCCTTCTGCGAAAGACGTTAATTTAGCGTGTTTTATTGCGGTTAAGATGGGCTTGACACCTGCGGGCCGCCGATAATTTCGCGGCGTGGTTGGCGCTCTCTAAAGGGCGACGCGCGTTTCTCGGCATGCGAATTAACAGCCTGAAAACGCTTTACGTTTTCGGCCGGCTCGACGCATTTGCGCGACCGCGCCGGCGATTGTTTTCGCGGTGTTGCCGCTGCCGGCCCCGCGTCGACGGCCTTTGGCGGCGATGCCGCCGCAATCGCCGGCGTTTAACCAGGCCGCAACATGCCTCGTATAAGACAGGTCGTGTGTTGGAGTGCGTCCGTGTCCTATCAGCGTTTACGTCTTGCGATCCTGCCCGAAGTCCCGGTTTCGGGGAGTCCTATGTTTCAGGCCGGTGAACCCTTGGTGCCCGGTCGCGCCCGCGACGGTTCGGAAATGCACGCGCTGTCCAAGCGCCTTTGGGCGCTCGAGCTCAATCGGCGTCTCGAGCTGCGGACGCGCGACGCCTTGTTGGAGCGCGGACTGTCGTCCTGAAATCGACACCCGCCGCGCGCCAGCGGGAACGTTGCCGCAGCTTTTGCGTTCAACCCCATATAACTCCGGTGGTTGAGGCGGCGCGATGTTGAAACTGGCTCTCTTTTTCTTTGTGATCTCGATCGTGGCGGGCGTGTTCGGGTTCACCGGCATTTCGGAGACGGCTGGCGGTCTCGCTCGCATTCTGTTCTTTGTCGCGTTGGCGGTCTTCGTCGTCTGCTTGATCCTCGGCCTCACCTTTCTCAAGGCGATTGCATGAGAATCGTGGCCGGGATTAGGATTTCACCATGAGATCGACGGCGAGACTGTAGAGGCGTCCGCGCACGGCGGGGTCGAGCCCTCTCAGGGTTTCGAGATAGATCTGGCCCGCCGCGCACATGCGTTCGTCCGAAATCGGGGGATTGGCGGTCTTGCCGTCGAGCAGCGTTTCGATTTCGGCGCGGCTGAGGCCTTTGTCCGTGAGACCCTTGTCGAGCGTTTGAAAATCCGCGTCGCCCGGCATGCCGCGCGAGGTTGGGGATTCGCGTCCGCTATTCATCGCGTCGAGTCCCGAAATCGCGGCATCGGCGACGAGATCGCGGTGGCTGGCCGCGAAATCCAACAATCCGGCGCCATTGGCCCCGAAGAGGAACGCGACGCAAAGATGCGCGTCGCGTTGCGCCAACACTTGGATCTCCTTGAGCTGCATCGCGAAGATCCGCGCGAGCGCGGCGTCGGGGGCCTTGGCCGCGAAACTGCCGTTCGCGCGCCGTAACGCTGTCACGGCGTCCGTCAGCAGGACATCGGCGGTCGGCGGCTTTTGCGCCGTGGCCGTGTCCTTGGCCAGCGAGTCGAGAATTCTGTCGTAGTCATCGGGGAAAACGACGCGGAGCCGATCGAAGAACCGGCCATAGTCCGGCGCGGTCGCGATGATGGCCTCGATCTTTTGCCGCGCCTCCTTGACGGCGGGCGTCGGCGAAGGCGGATTCGTCGCGGTCTCCGCCACGGGAGGGCCGGACGATTCTGGCGCGGGCACCGTCGCGGGCAAGACGGTCTCGGGTTTGAAGGCGCGTTGTAAAAAGCCCAGGCCCAGCAGCAGTGCGGAGATGGCGGCCAGGCCGAGTAACGCGAGCCGCAAATTTCGCATGTATCGTCATTCCCGTGAGCGGTAACCATCAACTTTGCCAAGAACCGCATCGCACGGCAAGCTTGCCCGAGACAAGCGTCGCGCCGCTTTCATTCCGACGCCTGCCGGAGCCGCGCGAAGCCCGCGTCGAGATCGGCTTGCAGATCGCCGGCATCCTCGAGGCCGATCGAAAACCGCAACGCCGGTCCGCCCGGCGCCCAACGCGTCGCGCTGCGGTAGGACGCGCAATCGAACGGGATCACCAAGCTCTCGTAGCCGCCCCACGAATAGCCCATCCCGAACAGGGCGAGGCCATCGAGAAACGCCGCGAGCGCGGTTTCCGGGCAGGGTTTGAGAATGATCGAGAACAGCCCGCTCGACCCCAGGAAATCGCGCTTCCAGAATTCGTGTCCGGGGCACGAGGCAAAAGCGGGGTGCAGGACTTTCGCGACTTCGGGCCGCGCCGCGAGCCAATGCGCCATGGCGAGGCCCTGACGTTCGGCTTCGCGCAGCCGCAGATCGAGGGTCCGCAAGCCGCGCAACCCCAAGAATACATCCTCGGGTCCGGCGCATATTGCGAACGCGTCGAAGGTCGCGCGCAGGCGTCCGGCCCATTCGGCGTTGGCGGAGGTGAGGCCGAGCAAAAGATCGGAATGGCCCGAAAGATATTTGGTGCCGGCCTCGACCGCGATATCGACGCCAGCCGCGTGGGGCGGATAAAACAACGGCGTCGCCCAGGTATTGTCGAGGATCGAGCAGAGGCCTTTGTCGCGCGCGACGGCGATCAGCGCGGGCAGGTCGGGCACCTCGAAACTTTGCGAGCCCGGCGCCTCCAAGAACAACACGCTGGTATTCGGCCGCGCCAAGTCCGCGACGGCCCCGCCGATCATCGGATCGTAATAGGTGGTCTCGACGCCCAGGCGCTTGAGCACCGTGTTGCAGAAGGTGCGGGTCGGCCGGTACACCGTGTCGGCCACCAAAATGTGATCGCCCGCCTTCACGGCGCTGAGCAGCGCGACGGTGATCGCGGCGAGCCCCGTCGGCGTGAGCACGGTGGTTTCAGCCCCCGCCAGCTCGCTCCAGGCCGATTCGAGCGATTGGGTCGTGGGCGTGCCATGCGTGCCGTAACTGAAGCGGCCGGTTCGCGCCATGAGATCGGCATAGGTCGGAAACAGCACCGTCGAACCGCGATAGACCGGCGTGTTCACGAAGCCGAATTGTTCCGCTGGGTTGCGCCCGGCGGCGGCCAGGCGCGTCCGCATCGTGAGGGTTCCGCGTTCCTGCGTCTTGCTCATTCCCGATCCTTACTTGCGCGCGGCGCCGACGATCCCGGGCTTTCCGGAAAATTGTCGTCGTTTCAGTATGTTAAGATGACTCTGCGGCGGGCCGCCCTTGAACTTTTCCTCAAAACGGCCGGGCGTCAAGCCAATGTTTGCGTTCCACGCCAAGAAATCGGCTGGGCGCGCCACCGCGCAAAACAAGGTTGCGCAAGCCGTTGTGCCGATGCCAGAGATCAGTTAGGTTGCCGCCGTGATCGGCCAAGCCACGCGACGCTGGCCCGATGCACCCGTAGCTCAGCTGGATAGAGCGCTGCCCTCCGAAGGCAGAGGCCACAGGTTCGAATCCTGTCGGGTGCACCAAAAATACTTGTTATTACAATGGGTTATGTGGCGCGAGGTGTCTCGCCGACCGGATTCGTTGCGGTTTGCCTCAAAATTGGCGCGGTCCCGGCTATTGAGCATTTGGCCCCGCTTCGTCGAATCGGGAAACGGGGATTGGCCGCCTCTGGCGCTGGCGGGTCGTCAGCGCAAACAACTGGACTCGTGCGCAAGGTGATCCCGTATTCGCCGTCGGGGACGACGCGGAGATGCCGTCTCGAGGTCAGGCCCGCAATTCTGGTCCGACCTGATGCTCGTCATCCACCGGCCTGCACCGGTTTCAGGTCATTTCGCGAAACGACGACGCTTTCGCCATTGACCGCGACGATACACTGGGTAGATCCCGGCACGGGTTCGGCGGCGACGATCACCAAATCGCATCCCACGGTTGCCCAATCATCATTCATAAGAGTGACGTGGTCGCCATCATGAAATTCAAACCTCGATGGATCTTTCATCGCATTGCCTTGCGTTGAGAGGACTGATCGCCGGGAAATGGAACGCGAGTGATAAGGTTCCAGCGACCTTTTGCCCGGCTCGTCACGTTCGTCCCAACGGTCGAGCGGCGGTCCAGAGATGGTGCGCCGCATCTGTGTCTGGGTCGTGGTCCATCGACAAATCGCTGATCGGCCGCCTTACCCCGGAAACCAAAGCGGAATATTCGAGATACCGGCACCCCGGTTCATTCTGAATTGTTTCGCCTCGACGCCACGGTAAGAGAGAAAGCCGACGATGACCCTAGAAATCAGAGCGGCTTTGAGAAGCGACTTGGATTCACTCGTTCGACTTCATGCGCCGCTCCACCAACTGTTCGTTGGCTCGTCGCCGAGACTGGCGAAAGAAGCGGTCGATCCTCTTGCCGTTAGAGATTTCTTCGACGATGTTTTAGGCGGTCCGGAAAGCTCGATCGCCGTAGCTGAAATCGAGCGCGGTGTCTCCGGCTTCATATGGTTTCACCTCGTAAAGCTCCCGGATCGTCTTTTCGAACGCGCGAGCCGCCATCTGTATATTATCGCGATATCCGTCGCGCCCGACGCCCGGCGGCGCGGTGTCGGGTCTGCCCTTGTCCAGCATGCAAAAGCGATTGCGCTGGCCGAGGGGGCGGACGAGATCCTTCTCGACATGTACCCAGCCAATTCGAGCGCGCGGCGGTTTTATCGACACTGTGGATTTTCGACCGTGACCGAGAGGCTTCGGTTGCCGCTCGACCAAGCCGAGCCGGGGCAATAGAGGCGGCGACCGAGCTTAGGCCGGTCCGTCGGTCCTATTTTTCTCATTCCGCCACCAGCCGTCCATCGGCGCTCGGAACGAAACGCCGGCCGTTCGAAGCGAGGGCTTCCGCGCGATCGTGGCCGTCGACGGACCACGGTCATGCGCCCCGATTGCGTCGCTGACATCTTCTCCGAGAAGCCGGGCAAGTCGTTTTTGCTGGCGCCTTTCGATTTGGAGCTCGCCGCGATTAGACGAGAGGAAGCTCGATTCCCTCGACGTCCGCCATCGTTTGAATAGCGGCATCAAAGGATATTTGGTCCGGATTGTCGGCCGATTGCGCCGAAAGGGTCCCGAACAAATCGTCTTGCTCCAAAACGAAAGTCGTTCCGTCGCGAAGTTGCGCATAGGCGGCCCAGGGAACGAATTTCGTCAGCGGGAAGAGCAGGCCGGGGCGCGGCGATATGTCGATATTGACCCCGGATACGAATAGGAGGTTTTTGTTTCGATACGCCGGTTCGCGTTGGATCGAGCGATAGGTGCGATCGAATTCGATCTGCGTGTGATACCGCGCGGCGTCCAGGGCAGGGTGTGGCGAGGTTACGAGATCCGGCATCGCCGGCGCGATAGATTCTTCGAGCAAATCGTGTCCTTCCGGTCCGAGCGTCGGTTGACGGCGAAAAAAGAACAGATCGGCGGAGAGGAGATCGCCGGCCGACCGCGGTGTCTCCGGCCAGTTCTCCGGCGGCAATTTGGACCGGAGTTCTTGGGAGGCCAGGAAGACCTTCGACGTGCTGAACACGCGCAGCGGCTGAGGCTTGGCCTGATTGATCACGCGATCAAGGTGGAGGAACAGCCCCTCCTCGCGGCTTGTGTCGAGCAACGCATTATCGATGATGACCACGGACTCGCCGTCGAGCGACCCGATGCGCACATTTTCCTGGGCATGCTCATACTCGCGCTGATACCACGCTAGAACAGCCGATAATTTCCCGCAATTGGCGCCATGCCCGGCATTCGTCGTCCTTGGCCGGGGATAAAAGCCGAACCGCCGCGTCTCTGGATCGAACCCCGCATGACTGGCCTGGATAATGACGAGGTCTTCGCCGTGATGGGCGTGCGGGCCGTGCCGGTCGGTCGCCACTTTGCCGCCGACCCGCCCATGGTCGAATGGAAACGTGCCAAAGTGCTGGGCCAGCAGAATGACCGGATAGCCCTGGCTTTCATCGGAGCAAAAAGCGCGTGACGGCATCATCCGATCACGTTGAAATCCCAGTGACAGACAATAATTGTAGAGCTTCGGAACAAACAGACTGTAGCGGATCGCCATCGGGCCGAGCCGCAGGTTTCCCATCACGGAATGCATTGACGCCCCCAAACCGGCAAGACCACTTTTCGCGGAGCTATACCGGATCGTCGGTCTCGAGACAAACCGCGAGACGATCGTCTGTTCGGTTCGGGAAAACCCCTGGGATTACGAGTTTTCGGGTCGGGAATCGCCTTTGGATTGATCGTGATTTCAATGCGCCCGTCTTGTCATAATAGAGTCATAGCTCGCGGGTTAGCGTGAAGTGCAACAAAGGTTGGGAACATGGCAGGATCGACGTGCCGTGTCTTTTGTGCTGGCCGAGGGGATGTTTCATATGGGAAATTTGGATCCAAAAGAACAGGTGAACGATCAGTTTCACGGAAATCCCGGCCCAGAGGCTCATAATAGCCATGCGCATTCCGACCATGTGCATTCCGACCAAGCGGCTGCCGAACCCTCGGCCGAAGCGGATGTAAGCGCGAGCGATGCAACGACGAGCAATCGCGATAAAATCGTCGCGACGGCAGCCACGATTGGCGTCGTCGGCGTCGCGGCCGTCGTCTTCGAAGCGGCGCTCATTCCGGGGATGATCCTTGGCGTGGCCGCGGTTTTGGCCCCGACCTACGTTCCGCGTCTTGGAGCCGCGTTGAATCCGTTGTTCCGCTCCACGATCCGTGGTGCCTATAAATTGGGACAAAAGACCAAGGAAGCGGCGTCCGAAGTCAGGGAACAGATGAGCGATATCGCCGCCGAAGTGAACGCCGAGATCGTATCGGCCGAAAAGTCAAAGCCGGCGGCGCTGTAGGCGGCTTTCGCGCTCGGTCAGTCGACCGAGCCGATGAAGGCGGCGTCGCGACGCTGAAAACGAGACGGTTGCGAACGCCGGGCAGGCGTTCGCGGGTAGAGTCAAGCGACGGTCGGAAAGCGCGACGGGCGGACCGCTTATTTGCCATGAGAGCAAACCGACGTTTCTCGTCCCTTCTCCAAGCGTGTTTCCACGTCGGGTCGGTCTTTCGCTCCGAGGGTCCCTGGCATTTCGAGACAAGGTTCGATCATGTCGAAAGCAAAGCTCCATCTTTCCGTCGCGCATCAGACGCCCGGCCGTATCCGGATGAAGATCCCGGCCGCGAAAGGAAACCCGGATCTTCTCGAACAGATCAAGCAAACCTTCGGCATTCTTCCTGGAATCGAAGGCATCGTCGTCAACCACGTGACCGGCAGCGTCATCCTCAATTACGACCCCGATCGTCATGACGAATTTCACAGCGGCTTCCAACCGCACACCGTGCCTCCGGGTCCAGCGCCTCATCATCCGCCGTCGAGCGAGATCGACGAATTGGCGCAAAAGATCCAGGACGAAGCAGAGTTTCTCGCGCAAAACTCACATGCCGCGCGCGCCGTGGTCGACTTTTTCAAGCAGCTGGACCGCCAGATCAAGAAAAGCTCGGGAAACCTTGTCGACCTGAAGATCGTCTTGGCGATTTTTGTCGTCGGGTTCACGGTTTTCGAGGTCGGCGCGGCCGCCGCGACACCTGTCTGGGTCACCTTGGTCATCTTCGGCCTGAATCATTTCATCGAAATGCACCAGCACGGCCCGCAGCCGGGGATTCAAGCCACCCCGTCGTTCGCCTGATCTGGGCTGGTCGCAGGCAAAGCCGCGGCGGTCGCCCCCAACGCCGGGTCAAGTCCGCGTCGATGAACGAGGCCCTGGGTTGGAGGACTCCAACGGACATATAGGACGTGTCGATTTATGGATTTCTCGGTTCGTCATTTCATGCCTGGGCGGCTCCGCCTTCACGTTCCGCAGATTTGCCGAAACAGGGCTTTGGCCGAGTCTTTTCAAACCTGGCTTCAAAGCCAGGATGGCATCAAGCTCGTGCGCATCAATTTCAACTGCGCCAGTCTCATCATCGAATATGATAGCGCCCATCATGGTTTCCTGGAGGAGGCGCTCAAGCAATTCCAGCGGATGAGCGTGGAGGAGCTGCGCGCGGTCCTGTCGTTGGCCAAGCCGACACCGGCCCAAGACACCCACGACGCGGTTCCCAAAAAGCCGCCGGCCGTCGCCAAGCGCCTGCCGCTCGCGCTGCCCTCGGTCTCGCTATTGCTCGCGCTGAGCGGCAATCCGATCGTTTTCGCGGTCAACCTTCCCCTGATTTTCTGGAACGCCTTTCCGATCGGCGTGCGCGCTTACAAAGTTTGGTCGCGCGAGAGCCGGCTCAACGTCGACTTTCTCGATGTCCTCGCCATCTCGGCCTCCTTGGCGCAAGGCAATCCCTTGGCGGGGTCGATCATCGTTTGGCTCGTGAAGCTCGGAGACTGGATCCGCGACCTGACGGCGGCGGGTTCGCGCCGCGCGATCGCCGAGCTTCTCGAATTCCAAACCAAGACCGCCTGGGTCGTGCGCGACGGCGAAGTGGTTTCGATCCCCGCCCATGCCTTGGCCGTCGAGGATATCGTCGTCGTCTATCCCGGCGAGGTGATTCCGGTCGATGGCGAAATCGTGGAAGGCAGCGCCACGGTCGATCAAAAAACCATCACCGGCGAGGGACTGCCCGTCATCCGCGGCAAGGGCGAAGCCGCTTACGCGGCAACGGTCATCCGCGATGGACAATTGAAGATCCGCGCGCTGCGCGTCGGTGTTGCGACGACGGCGGGGCAGATTGCCCATCTCGTCGAATCCGCGCCGATCGGCGATACGCGCATGCAGAACCATGCCGAGCGATTTGCCGACCGTTTGGTCGTGCCCACGCTCGCGCTCGCGACCGGAACCGCGCTCGTGACCGCGGATTTCACGCGTTTCCTCAATCTCGTCATCGTCGATTACGGAACCGGCGTTCGCGTCTCGGCGCCGACGTCGGTCTTGGCCTCCATGACGCACGCCGCGCGCGCGGGCATCATCGTGAAGAGCGGCGGCCATATGGAAAAGCTCGCCGGAGCGGATACGATCGTGTTCGACAAGACCGGGACGTTGACACATGGCGCGCCCGCCGTGATCGACGTCATCCCTTACTCGAACCACCTGAGCGCCGGACAGCTTTTGGGGTTGGCGGCCGCGGCGGAAACAAAGCTTCAGCACCCGGTCGCCGAGGCCTTGCGTTTGAAAGCCAGGGACTTGGGCGTCTATATTCCAGCCTGCGACGAGACGACTTACCGGATCGGGCTTGGCGTCGAAGGCGAAGTCGGCGGCTTTTACGTTCACGTCGGCAACCGACGCTTCATGCGGCAGAGCGACGTCAATGTCGATATTTCGGCAAGCGATCGCGCGGCGCTCGATCGGCAAGGCTATTCGGTGATCTATATCGCGGTCGATGGCGTTCTCGCGGGGCTCGTCCCCTATGCCGATAAAATCCGTCCCGAGAGCAAACCGGTCATCGCGAAGCTTCACGCCATGGGCATCAAACAGACCATCATGCTGACCGGCGACAATGAGGTCGTGGCGCAAGCCGTTTGCGGGCAAATCGGTTTGAAGCGCTATTTCGCCGACATGCTTCCCGCCGACAAGGCCAGCGTTGTCCAAAGCCTTCAAAGAGAAGGAAAAGTCGTCGCGATGGTCGGCGACGGGATCAACGATTCGCCCGCGCTCAGTTTCGCGGACATCGGCATCGCGATGAAACATGGGGCGGAAGTCGCGCACGAATCCGCCAATGTCGTCTTGATGGAAGATTCGCTGTGGAAGCTCGTGAAAGCCATCGAAATTTCGCGTGGCGCCGTCAGTCTGATCAAACAGAATTACGCGATCGTCGGCGCGATGAACACGGCCGCCCTGGCGCTCGCTTTGCCGGGCAATCTCGTCACCCCGGAAGTCACCGCTCTGATCAGCAATGGTTCGGCGATTCTGGCCAGCCTGAATGGAGCCCGCCCGACTCTGCGATACAAATGACGGCGCGCTTACCGGCCTCCGCTCTCACCGCGGCGCATGAGCGCGATCTCGTCCGGGCGGCGGCCTCCCTCGAAAACCCGAATTTCGCCGCCCGTCTCGCCGATTATGCCGGCAAGCCCTTGAACCGTGTTCTCGACTTGATGCCTGGGGCCGCGAGCAAGCGCCTTAATTCCGTCGTCGAGAAAGCGATTCTGCGATGCCTTGCGATCGCGGTCGACTCTCTCGAAGACGAGAAGGCGCTTCCGGCAAAATGGGTGGCGTCGGCCATGGCTGGCGTCAGCGGCGCCATCGGCGGCGCTTTCGGTCTCGTGGCCTTGCCGGTCGAATTGCCATTCACGACGACTCTGATGTTGCGCGCCATCGCGGATATCGCACGTCATGAAGGGGAAGATTTGACGCAACTCCCAACGCGCCTGGCTTGCCTCGAGGTGTTCGCGCTCGGAACTCGCCGCGCCAAAAACCGAACCGACGTCGGCTATTACGCGGCTCGCGCCATGCTGTCCCGGCTCACGGACCAGGCGAGTTCTCTGCTGATCGAGCGCGGGATCGCGGGCGCCTCCGCGCCGGCCGTCAATGGCCTCGTGGTCGAGGTCACGTCGCGCTTCGGCCTGGTCGTCTCCGACAGAGTGGCCGCAAGCGCCATTCCTATTTTGGGCGCCGTCGGCGGCGCGACCGTCAACGCTCTCTTCACCGATCACTTTCAACGCATCGCCGCCGCGCATTTCACGATCCGCCGTCTCGAACGAATTTATGGTCCGACCGCAATTCAAGATCGTTATTCGAAAATCATTGCCGGGGCCTCGCGCCTTGAAACTTGAACCCGCCGAAGATCCGCGCGGAGCGGGGCTACGACGCATGCGCTTCATCGCCACGATGCTTTTGGTGCTGATGACGGCTGTGTTCGTCGTGGCATCGGCCGCGACGAAGCACTATCCGTGGGCCGCTTATGTCAGGGCGTTCGCCGAAGCCGGAATGGTTGGGGCCTGCGCCGACTGGTTCGCCGTCGTGTCCTTGTTCCGACGGCCGTTCGGCCTTCCGATTCCGCATACCGCGATCATCCCGCGAAACAAGCAACGAATCGGCGACGCGCTTGGCCGCTTTATCACCAATAATTTCCTGTCGCGCTCGATCATGGCGGAGAGACTCGATCGGGTCGATGTGATGCGCTGGAGCGCGGGATGGCTCCGGGACCGACGCCACGGAAAGAAGGTTGGCCGCCAGTTGCGCGTCATCCTGCCCAAGATCGTCAATGTCCTTCCCAAAGAGCAGGCGGTGGATCTTTTCGCGCAAATCTCCTGCGTCGGACTGGAGGCGATCCCCGCCGCGCCGGTCGCGTCAAAGGTTCTTGCGATTCTGTGGGCTCAGGGCGAGACCCAGCTCCTGATCGACCGCGCCATCGTGCTTGCCCAGGCGTCCCTCCTCAAGCGGCAAGGCTTGATAAGGCAAAAGATCGCCGAAAAGTCATCGCGTCTCGTTCCCAAATGGGTTGATGGCAAACTTGCCGACAATGTCATCGATGGATTGCTGGCCACGTTCGAGGACATGCGGTCGCCGAAACATCCATGGCGCGCGGACCTCCGGGTCGCGGTCGAAAAACTCATTTCTCGTCTTGCCGACGATCCGGCCTTCTACGAGCGCGGCGAGCAGATCAAGTTCGACATCCTGAAGAACCGATTGGTCCGGGATCAAATCCATCGCCTGTGTCAGGACTTCGAAAGCACGATTGCCTCCGGCGTCGCGACACGGCCCACGGCGATCACGACAAGTGTCGAGCTCGCTTTCGCGGCCATCGGCCAGTGGCTCGATGAAAACGAAGCCATCCAAACCCAGATCAACCTGGTTTTACGTCGCGCGGCGGTCCAATTGCTGTTGCCGCGCCGCGCCGCGATCGGCGAATTCATTTCGCAAGTCGTCTCGGACTGGGATACCTCGACCTTGATCGATAAACTGGAACTCCAGATCGGCAAGGATTTGCAATATATCAGAATCAACGGAACGCTCGTTGGGGGGGCCGCCGGCCTCGTGATCTTCAGCGTCTCTCGCTGGTTTGGCTCAAACTAGGTTCTGAATCCGCGCGACCGCGACCGCGCCGTCCGCCCGTCCCGGCCCAGGAATATGGTTGTCGGGATTTCGCTGGGCCAGTTCGGATCGACGCGAAAACAAAGCTTTTCGGCAAAACCATCGTCGAACCGCCACGTTTCTTCGTCCGCCGGAATTCCGGCGTTGGAGAGAAAGGTCTCGATCTGTTCGGGCGGACCGGCATGACGACGGCTCTCGCTGAACTTGAAGGTCAACCGGTGTTCCGGCGTCAACGTATAGATCAACGGCGCATCGACGGTCTGTGTCTTATATGCGCTGTGGCTCGTCGCGGAATCGCCGAACTCGCGTGACGGCAAAGCCGAATCTGGTCCTCACGCGTAAGGCGTGCCGGCCATTGCGGCTTTTACGCCGTTGGTGCCCTGATCGACCAGCGCGAGAAACGTCGCGGTCGCGTCCATGGTCTCTCGGGTCCGTCGAAAGGTGCGGTGGGCCTCGTTGAAGGCGACGGTCCAGGTCGCCAGGAGCAGGCTAGCGGCGAGACGCGCGTCGGGATCGGTCGGTTCGCGTCCGACGCATTCGCTGAGCGCCACCGCGACGACTTGCGCGAGCTCGTCGCGGATCGCCCGGGCCCGCGCCTTGAGCGTTTCGCTGGCCTCGACCGTCGCGATGAAGCCTTGGCTCCGCGCGGAGAACTCGACGGCGGGGCTTTGCTCGGCAACGAGCCGATGCGCGAGCAGACGGTAGGTTTCGATCGAGCTGACCCCAGGATCGCGCCGCCGCGGGGCGTCGCGCAGAATCTCGCGGCCTTCCTCGTCGCGGTCGAAGAACATGTCCTCCTTGCGCGGGAAGTGATTGAACACCGTCATCCGTCCGACGTCGGCGGCCTCCGCGATCTCGTCCACCGTCACATGATCGAAGCCGCGTTCGATGAACAGCAGCGTGGCGGCGTCGGAAATGGATTGCCGCGTGGCGAGGCGCTTCCGGGATCGACGGTCCGACGGCATTGACAACCTTCCCAAACTCCGTTTAATGTACTCAGTATATAAAGCGATTTAGTATATGTATGGTAGCCGTACATCATGGGATGGGGTAAATGGAAAAGCAAGCCGGGCGTGCCGCGGCATCACCCACTGCCAAGAGCGTCCTCGTTTCCGGAGCTAGTTTCGCCGGACTGGCGACCGCGCATGCGCTGAATCAACTTGGCTACGACGTGACGATTGTCGAGATTGCGAAAGGCGTCAAAAAAGGTGGGACGCCCGTCAATATCGGTGGCGAAGCCAAGGACGTCCTGAAGCGCATGGGCGTGTTGGGGCAGGTCCAAGCGAACCGCTTGAAAATGGAAGGGGTCGAATTCAAAAATTCCGATGATGTCACCGAGGGGGCGATGCGGCACGAGCCGGATGTCGCGCGCGCCGATGATGACTTGGAGATCGAACGCGATACACTTCTCGATATCGTGTTCACGTCCGTGAAAGACGACGTGGAATTGGTTTTCAACAACAGCATTGCGGCTTTGGACGAGACGGAAAACGAGATCAACGTTTCCTTTCAAGACGGCACGAAGCGAACGTTCGCCTTGGTATTCGGCTGCGATGGCAACCACTCGCTTGTCCGAAAATTACAGTTTGGCGATGAAGCCGAATACGCTCATTTCCTCGGCCAATATTTCTCGATCACGATTGTCGACAAACTGTTAATACGAGAAAACACGACGCAGATTTACAATGTGCCGGGCAAAGCCGTGATGCTCAACGCCTATAACAACAAAACCGACATCATTCTTTGCTTCTCCTCCGAGAAGGAGATTTCCTACGATTATCGCGACGAGGCGCAACAGCGCAAGATCATTTCCGAGCAGTTCGCTGGACAGGGCTGGCGAACGCAGGAATTGTTGGGCGAAGTCGGCCGGTCGAAGACGTTCTATTTCGACAAGGTGAATCAGATCAAAATGCCTTCATGGGTCAAAGGCAGGGTCGCGCTTGTGGGCGATGCCGCTTACTGCGCCTCTCCGGCCGCGGGCATGGGCGGGTCGTTGGCCATCATTGGCGCTGGCGCCCTGGCTGACGCGTTTGAGAAAAACCACGGCAATTTCAAACTCGCCTTCCAGGATTACAACAAAAGCTTCCGGCCATTCATCGAAGGCGTGCAAGCGCACGCGCTCAAAACCTTGGATGCGCTTATTCCGAAGACGGACGAAGCTATTCGCAAGAGAAACGCTCAGACGAATCCCTGGTAGCCTTTCTCGGTGTTGGTCGTCGGCACCTTGTCGGACGGCCCACGGTCCGCGGAAAAGCAAGCCGATCATGGGCCGCGGGCGAGGCCCGCGTCGACCGCGAGGAACACGATGAAAGCAGCACAATTTAGCCGGTTCGGCGGCCCCGAGGTCCTCGAGATCGTCGAACTTCCCGACCCGCATCCCGGTCCCGGACAGGTCCGGATCGCCGTGCGCGCGGCGGGCATCAGCGCGACCGATTGGAAGCTGCGCAAGGGCGTCTTGAGCTTCGGCGCGGGTCTGCCGCAGACGACGGGCCGCGACGTGGCGGGCGTCGTCGACGAGATCGGCGAAGGCGTCACCGATGTCGCCGTCGGCGACCGGGTCTTTGGGGTGTCCGATGACGGCGCCGGCGCGGCCGAACTGGCGCTGTTGACCTATCGGGCGCCGATCCCACCGTCGCTCGGATTCGTCGATGCCGCCGGTCTGCCCGTCGCGCTCGAAACGGCCACGCGCGGCCTGGATGTCCTCGGCGTCGGTCGCGGAATCAGTTTGCTCGTCAACGGTGCTTCAGGCGGGGTCGGCGGCGCCGCGGTTCAGCTCGCCGTCGCGCGCGGCGCGCGCGTGATCGGCACGGCGAGCCCCGCCAATCACGACTACCTTCGCCTTCTCGGCGCGGAGCCCGTGGCGTATGGGGAGGGCATGGCCGGACGCGTCCGCGCTCTCGCGCCCAACGGCGTCGACGTCGCGCTCGACGTGGCCGGGATCGGCGCGCTGCCCGTGTTGATCGATCTCGCCGGCGGCCCGCGAAACGTGGTGACGCTCGCCGACATTGACGGCGCGAAACAGCACGACGTGCGCTTCAGCAGCGGCTTTCGTGACGGTCACGCCTTTCACGCGCTCGGTGACATCGGCGCGCTCATCGAGACCGGGCGCTTTTGGCTTCCCGTCGATCGAACGTTCTCGCTTGACGCGATCTCGGAGGCGCACCGCGTCAGCGAGCACGGGCATGTTCGCGGCCGGCTCGTACTGGTTGTCGCGTGACGGCCACCCCGACCGTGAACAAATCCCTTGTCGTTATTTTCGCCACGGTCGGCCTCGACGCCGTGGGCATCGGTCTCATCTTCCCCATTCTTCCGCGGCTTCTCGCGGACGTGACGCATAGCCAGAACATCGCGCCCTATATCGGGATCATGGCCGCGCTTTATGCGTCATGCAATTCGTCTTCGCGCCCGTGCTCGGCGCTTTGAGCGACAATCTCGGACGGCGCCCCGTGCTGCTCGTTTCGCTCGCGGGCGCGGTGATCAATTACCTCGTCATGGCGTTCGCGCCGCAGCTCTGGATGCTCGTGCTCGGCCGCGCCATTGCTGGCCTGACCAGCGCCAATGTCTCCGTGGCGACGGCCTATATCACCGACATTTCGCCGCGGGATCAGCGCGCGCGTCGTTTCGGCCTCTTCAATGCGATGTTTGGCGCCGGCTTCATCATCGGGCCGGTCCTCGGCGGATTGCTCGGCGATACGTGGCTGCGGCTTCCGTTCATCGCCGCCGCGGTGCTCAACGCCGGCAATCTCCTGCTGGCCTTGTTTGTCCTGCCGGAGTCGCGCCCCCCGGCGCGCGCGAGGATCGATCTGGCCGCGCTCAACCCGCTTCGGCCGCTGCGTTGGGTCTTTTCGATGAAGGGCCTCTTTTCGATCGTCCTCGTGTTTTTCATTCTGAGTGGCACCGGCGAGGCCTATGGCACCTGTTGGGCGCTGTGGGGCTTCGATACGTTTCAATGGAATGGTCTCTGGATCGGCTTTTCGCTCGGCGCGTTCGGAGTCTGCCAGACGCTGGTGCAGGCCTTCTTGCCGGGTCCCGCGACCAGACTGCTCGGCGAGCGCTGGGCCGTCGTGGTCGGGATTGCCTGCGCCTGCATTGCTCTTGTCGCCATGGCCTTCGCTCGGCAAGGCTGGATCGTGTTCGCGATCATGCCGATCTTCGCGCTTGCCGGCATCGGCACGCCGGCGTTTCAGGCGCTCGCCACCCGGCAGGTTGATCCAACCCGCCAAGGCGAGCTGCAAGGCGTGCTGGCCTCGGCGGTCAGTCTGGCATCCATTGTCGCGCCGCTCGCGTTCTCGGCCCTTTATTTTATGGTCGAGAAGGACTGGCCGGGCGCCATCTGGCTCTCGGTTGTCGTCGTTTACGCAATCGCGGTTCCTCTGGTGTTTTTCGGCACCCGGACGGCTTGAGTCTCGTGTCGCGGCCCGAGGTTCAAATCGGGCCGAGCGTTGCCAGCACGCGACGCGATAAATCCTATAAATTTGATAGGCTATAGGTTGACAAAATTTGGTCTTTTTGTCGATAGTGACTCGATGTGAAGCGGAACAACCGGTCAAACGGCGGAGCATCCTGGTCTGATCCGGCGCTGTCCTTTATCGATGATAGGTAGTCTCCATGAAACGTTTGTTGGTTAGCGCCGCGCTTTGCGCGCTCTTCGTCTCTCCGTCGTGGGGCGCTCTGAAGAATGGCGATGTCGCGCCCGATTTCACGGCCCAGGCGGCGGTCGGCGGCAAGAGCTTTACGTTCAAACTCGCGGACGCGCTCAAGCATGGACCGGTCGTTCTTTACTTCTATCCGAAGTCGTTCACGAAAGGTTGTACGATCGAGGCGCATGATTTTGCCGACAGCGCCGAGAATTTCGCGGCCGCTGGCGCAACCCTGATCGGGTTGTCGGCCGATAAAATCGAAACCCAAATCGAGTTTTCGACCAAGGAATGCCGCGATAAATTTCCCGTGGCGGCGGATCCCGATGCCGCGATCATTCGCTCTTATGATGCCTTGCGCGTGCGTCCCAACGCGCCAGATGCCGTCATCGCGGATCGAATTTCCTATGTGATCGAGCCGGGTGGAAAAATCATCTATTCTTATGCGGATAGCGCGCCGCAGAAGCATATCGAAAATACGCTGGCCGCCGTGCGCCGCTGGCACGAGGACCACAAGCCCTAAGGGATTGCTTTCGTTATTTTCGCAACCTTTCGACCGGACTTGCCAGTCTCTCCAACTCACGTCATAATAATAGTCATTCGATAGGAATTATCGTAATGACTTCGCCGGAGAAACCACGCCATGCGTAAAGTTCTGACGCTTCTCGCCATCACGACGGCCTTCGCCGCGCCAGCAATGGCGCAATCGCCCGCTCCCTCGGCTGGGCAAGCCGCGCCCGCGTATAAATATCAGACGCCCCAGCTGCACCGCGCCGCGATCGACGCTCTGCTGGCCGATCCGAGCCACGTGCTGTTCATCGATCTGCGCCGGCCCGACGAAGTCTCGGCGATTGGCACCTTCCCGGTCTATTTGAGCGTGCAGATCAAGGACTTGGAAAAAGAACTCGGCTTTATTCCCAAGGAGCGTCCGATCGTCACGGTGTCGAACCATGCCAATCGCGCGGGCCAGGCCGGGGACATCTTGACGAAGAACGGTTTCAAGGTCGTCGGCGCCGTCGGCTCGCAGCTTTATGAGGCCGAAGGCGGCACCATCGTAAAGATCGCGATTCCCCAGCGTCAGGCCACCGCGGCGACTCCGGCGGCCCCAAAACCCTGATCTCTCGACGCGCTCTCGCCGTCTCGAACGAGCCGCTTTTTCATTGCAAATTGGAAGAGCGGCTCGCGCCGACGGCGCGATGCCCGGGCCGGCGCCGGCTTCGCGTTGCGCCAAACTATTTCGAACGGAGTATCGGCATTGACCATTCAAAAGCCCCTCACCACCGCGAGCGACTTTCATCCCGAAGTGCTGCGGCTGTTCGACCAATATGTGCACGGCTTGATTCCGCGCCGCGACTTCTTGCAAGGCGCGTCGACCTTTGCGGCGCTTACCGGTGCGACGGCCGTCGAGCTGTTGGACGCGCTCAATCCGCGCTTTGCCGCCGCGCAAAAGGTTCCGGCGTCGGATCCGCGTATCCAGGTCGGCTATACCGAGTTCGAGTCGCCGCAGGGCTATGGCACGTTGCGCGGCTATCTCGCGCGTCCGGCCAAGGCCAGCGGCGCGTTGCCGGTCGTTCTCGTCGTCCATGAAAATCGCGGGCTCAATCCGCATATCGAGGACATCGCGCGGCGTTTGGCCTTGGCTGACTTTATTGCTTACGCGCCCGACGCGCTGACGCCGCTCGGCGGCTATCCCGGCGACGAAGATCGCGCGCGCGAATTGTTTCCCAAACTCGATCAGGCCAAGACGCACGAGGATTTCGTCGCGGCGACGGCTTATGCCCAGGCCTTGCCCGGCGGCAACGGCAAACTCGGCGTCGTCGGTTTCTGCTACGGCGGCGGAATCGTGAACCTTCTGGCCGAGCGCGTGCCGACGCTGAGCGCGGGCGTTCCCTTTTATGGCGCGGCGCCGCCGCTCGACAAAGTCTCGAGCATCAAAGCGCGGCTGCTTCTGAATTACGCCGGAGAAGACGAGCGGGTCAATGCGACCTGGCCTCCCTACGAGCAGGCGCTGAAGGCGGCCGGCGTTCATTATGAGGCCTTTGTCTATAAAGGCGCGCAGCACGGCTTCAACAACGATACGACGCCGCGCTTCGACGAGGCCTCGGCCAAATTGGCTTGGGATCGAACCATTGCGTTCTTTAACCGGACATTGCGCGCCTAACCCGTCCAACGCTTCGACCCGCCAGCGCCTCTTGCGGGCTTATAACAGAAGGAAAGATATACGAATGTCTTCACAACGTTTTACGCGGCTCCGCGCGGCCGTGGCCGCCCTTGTGCTTTGCCTTGGCGCCGGGGGCACTCTCATTGCCCACGCCCAAAACGCGCCCGCCCCCGGCGGCGTCAATGCGGGTCGTCAGGCGGCGGAGGAACGCAAGGCCGTCTTCAAACTGATTGGCTCCAATTTCCGTTCGGTCGGCGCTTTGCTGAAGGACGGCGCGCAATATGACGCCGCCAACGCCACCAAGCGCATCGAGCGCGTGAATTTTCTTGCCGGTCTCCTAAACGAGACGTTCTCGGACGCGTCCAATCTCGGTGAGCCGGATACCAAGGCCAAGCCCGACATTTGGACGCACCGCGAAGACTTCGACAAAAAGCTCAAGGAGTTCCAAGATCATCTCGTCACGCTCGTGGCCGTCAACGACAAGGAAAAGGGCCTGACGGAACCGTTCAAAGTGGCGCTTTCCGCTGTCGCCCAAGACTGCAAGTCGTGCCACGACTCGTACCGGGTTAAGTAGATCTTAGACCCAAGCAGGCATGCGTGACTTTCGGCGCCTGTCTGCTTGGCTTTCCCACCGCCGCAGATTTTCGCGAGCTCCGCCATGACCCTCTTTGAAGACGTCGCAGCCATTGCCAAGCAGAGGCGAGCACCGGCCGGCGCGGAGCGTCAGGTTTGGGATCTCCCCGTCCGGATTTTTCACTGGAGCCTGGTCGGGGCCTTCGTGGCCGCCTATGTCACGAACCGCCTCGGCGTCGCCTATTTCAAATATCATGTTTGGGCAGGTTACGCGGTCATCGTTCTGGTGGCGTTCCGACTGGTTTGGGGCCTTATCGGAACGCGGCACGCGCGGTTCTGGAATTTTATTCGCGGCCCCAAGGAGACCTTGGTTTATGCGCGCGACTTGGTTTTGGCGAAGCGCCGGAACGGCGGCGCCGGGGTCCGGCACTACGCCGGTCACAATCCTCTCGGCGCTATCATGGTCGTGGCGTTGCTGGTCGGACTTGGCGCGCAAGCCGCGCTTGGCCTCTTCGCCAACGACGAGATCATGAATACCGGGCCGCTTTACGGCTATGTCACCAAAGAGGCGAGTCTCCTCTTCACATCGATTCATCGTCAGTTGTTCTATGGGCTCGCCGGCGCCGTTGCCTTGCATGTCTCGGCCGTGATCGCTCACCGCGTTTTCAAAAACGAAAATCTGGTGCGCGCCATGATTACGGGCCGCAAGCCAACCAGCGCGGTCGCCGCGGGCGAGGCGATCACATCGTCGCGCGTCTGGCTCGCGGTTCTCGTAGGGCTCGGTCTCGCCCTCGCGCTCGCCTATGTCGTGGGGCATGCGCCCGTGGTCGATGGCGCCGAATTTTAGTCCCACGGGCTTCCCCGCGTTCGCGCCGCAGTCCACGGTTCGATTGACGGCTGTCTTTGGCACGATGCTTGTAACAAAAAGTTTTGATTCTAACCATTTGCGTCGACCCCGCGTCGCGGAGATCCTCTATCGCCGCGGCGGACGCGCGGCGATTTCAAGCCGGGTCGCTCGTGGCGACGAACCGGCTTGAAATACGAAACGCGAAGGCTCTCGGGCTACTTGAGTTCGTCGGCCACTTTGTCGATCCCGGCCTTGGCGCAAGCTTCGTCCTTGTCGCCGCCCGGCGCGCCCGATACGCCGACCGCGCCGATGACGTCCTCGCCAATCTTGATCGGCAGCGCGCCTTGGGCGGCAATCACGCCAGCGAGATGAACGGCGCTCGTCGCCGGGTCGTTTTTGACTCGCTGGGCAAACTCGCCCGACGAGGTCCGAAACGTGCGCGCCGTATAGGCTTTGCGCTGGCTATTCTCGAACGTATGCGGCGAGGATCCGTCGCCGCGTAGCGCGACAATGTCCTGACCTTCCTCGCCGACGACATGAACCGACACGTGATAGCCTTGCTTGGTGCAGGCCTCGTAGGCGGTCTGGGCAATGGTTGCGGCAAGCGAGGCCGGCAAAAACCTTTTCGTGGGCAATTCGGCTTTCGCCGGCAGCGCGGACGCGCAGGCGAGGGCGGCCGTGGCGGCGATCAAACTCGTGTGAATGTGCATGGTCTCTTCGTTCCTTGGCCTGGGATGGTGATACCGAGAGGCCAGCACATTATAACCAAAGTAATTCGATCTTCTAGGTGTGATTTATCGCGATTTAGGAGGTTGGACACATTCGCGCGAATCGGCGCCCCGATTTAGCGTAGCGGCAGATCGGCCCTTTTGCCGCGCGCGCGCATCGCGGCGATCGACGTGCGATCGAGGATCAACGCCATCGAATCCCGCACGTCGATCATAATATCGCGTACCGCGCACGCGCTTTCGTCCGGGCAATCCAGGCACGGCCGATAGGCTGTTCGGCTCGCGCAGGCGATCGGCGCGAGCGGCCCGTCGAGGATACGGATGATCTGCCCCGCGGTAATGGCATCGGCGGGCCGGGCGAGGCGGTAGCCTCCTCCTTTGCCCTTTCTGCTGCTCAGGATGCCAGCCTTGGTCAATTCGAGGAGGATCGCGTCGAGGAATTTCCGTGGGATCTGGTTCTCCGCGGCGATATCGGCCGCGAGACTTACGCCTTCATGCCCCGCGAGGTGCATCAAGGCCTTCAGTCCATATTTTGCTTTGTTCGATAACATGAAATTCCAGATCGGTGACGGTGGGTTGCGGCGCGGCGCGTCCTCCCTCCCGTCGGGTTGCACTCGTTTACATCAGAAGCGGCCACGCGTTAAGCGGCCAAAGGCTATATTTTCTAAAATCCGCGATGTTCGGAGCAGATGATTGCTAAAGCCGCCCATTTTGAAAGCATCATCGTTGTATTGGCCCACCAGAACCTCGCGGCCGCCGGTTGGCCGCGCGTCTCTTCTGCTATGCGCGGCAAAGAAAGCTGGCTTGCAAATCGCCGATATCTTTGAAAAGTGTTTGCCCTTAAATCCGATCGATTATATAGATAACTAGAATCTGACGACGGTCCTTTTTCGAGGGTGACAGGATGACAGCCGCATTAGCCGCCGCTTATTTGGACGTACCGGACATTCAGAAATCCTCGGCCGAACGCGTGCTCGGGGGCGCGCAAAACCTCTTGACGCTCAAGAAAGCCCGGCAGAATTACCTCGCCGAAGGCGCAGCCGTCATCGTGTACGGATTGGTCCTTTTTGGTTTGCTGACTTACACGACCAAACCACAGGAAGCGCCGGCCGAAGAGCCGATGGAACTCGTCATGCTCCCGCCGCCGCCGGCGCCGGTCGAGGAACCGAAGCCGCCGGAGCCCGAAGCGGTCAAGCCGCCGGAGCCGCTGCCGGTCGAGCCGCCACCGCCCCCGCCGCCAGAGGCCGTCGAGCCCGCCGTGGCGCCCGTTCCACCGCCGCCTCCGCCGCCGCCAAAGCCCGAACCGGTGGCTAAGCCGAAACCCAAGCCCGTGCCCGTGGTCAAGCCGCATCCCGTCGCCCCCCCGCGTCCGGCCGCGGCGGTCGCCCCGCGTCCCGCGCCGCCGCCCGGCGCCACGGCGTCAGCCATCGCCAATCAGATTCATATGCGCCTCGCGCGTGCCGCGGCCGACGCCTATCCAGAATCGCAAAAGCCGCGATCGGCTCATATTAGCTATCGCGTTCAAATCGACGCCTCCGGCCACGTGACATCGTTTTCCATCACACCATCTGGCAATGCGGCCTTCGACTCGGTCGCGTCGCGCCTCGGCGGTCGGATCGGAACCGTCGAAGCGCCAGGACGTCCGGCCGCGCTGTCGGGCTCCTTCACCTTCGCCTATCAATGAAGCATCGGATCGGTACGGCTGCAATCCGCGACAACAATGAAAGTCCCGAAATATGAGTGATCCAACGACTGCGGCCGCCGCCGCGCACGGCCTTTCCCCGGTCAATCTCTTTCTGCAAGCCGACTCGGTCGTTAAGACGGTGATGGTTCTCTTGGTTCTCGCCTCGGCCTGGGGCTTGGCGGTCATCCTCGACAAGCTGATCCGCCTTTATCTGTTGAACGCGCGCGCCACCAAACTGATCAAGAGCATTCAGCGCGAATTGCCGGTGGGAAGCCTCGCGCCGGCGTTTGCCGACGCCTCGCCCAACGATCCCTTGGTTCAAGTCTATCAAGCCGCGGTGGACGAATATGCGCGCTCCGCCGATTTGATTTATACCGAGGCGCAGCGCGAAGCCGTGCAAGAGCGTGTCCATCGCGCGGCGCAATTGGCGAGCTCCGCGGCGCTTGGTCATTTGCAGTCGCGGCTTGGCGGCCTCGCGACGATCGGCGCGGTCTCGCCCTTCGTCGGGTTGTTCGGTACGGTCTGGGGCATCATGACCTCGTTCCAGGGCATTGCCGCCTCGAACAATACGAGCCTCGCGGTCGTCGCGCCCGGCATCGCCGAAGCACTTTTCGCGACCGCGCTCGGCCTGGTCGCCGCGATCCCGGCCGTGATCTTCTACAATCGCATCGGCTCGGACATTTCCAACTACGGCAAGAAGGTCAACGGTTTCATCGGCGTTTATGAAATCGAACTGTCGCGTCAATTGTCGAGAACAGGAGATCGCAATGGCCTTCGCGCTGCGTAAATCCGACGGAGATTCCGATTCCGCCCCGATGGCGGATATGAATGTGACGCCGCTCGTCGACGTCATGCTCGTGCTCCTCATCGTCTTCATGGTCGCGGCCCCGCTGATGGCCACCGGCGTCCCTGTCGATCTGCCCAAGGTGCAGACCAAGCAGCTCAACGACCAGAAGCCGCCGATCGTCGTCAGCATCGATATTTCAGGAAGCTATTTTATCGACCAGACGTCGATTCCGCAGGATGGTTTGCTCGCCGCCCTGACGCAAAACTCCGAGAACGACAAGGAGCGGCGCATCCATGTGCATGCCGATCGCAACATCACCTATGGCAAGGTGATCGAAGTGATGGGCCTGATCAATAGCGCGGGCTTCACCAAGGTCGCCTTGGTGTCAGAGTCGCCGGGGCAGGGCGCCCCCGCGCCCGCGCCGGGGGCCGCTGCTTCGTCCGCCGCCGCCGCTGTCGCCAAAACAGGACCGTGACGCTGGAGGGATGGTGGCTGCCTTCCGGATCGGACCGGAAGGCGAAATGCCGCTTGGGCGGGGTCTGTCAGAGCTAAAACGAATCAAAAAAAGTCGGATCGTCGCCGCGACGTCCGGCTTTATTCGTTTGAAACCCGTTGGGCGGCTTGGTGTAACCCCCAAGCATCACGCACCGCGAAAATTTTCATA
>JARLIW010000316.1 GCA_031291515.1 Beijerinckiaceae bacterium
TCAAAAGGGCTTCTCAGTCGCGTTCACGACGGCGGCTGGCTTGGTTCACCAACTCATGGAAGCGCGCGACGAGAGGCGGTTGCTGAAGTTGCAGCGCGACTTGGCCGGCGTGAAGCTCCTGATCCTCGACGAACTCGGCTATGTCCCGCTCTCGACGACCGGCGCCGAGCTGCTGTTCGAAGTGTTCAGCCAGCGCTACGAGCGTCGCTCGACCATCGTGACGTCAAATCTTCCTTTCGAGGAATGGACATCGGTGTCAACGGCGGCAATAAATTGTGCACTTTATCGGCGTGAAAGTGTACCAGTCAGATTAAATGAAAAGGGCCGTGAAACCCTCGATTTTAGGTGCCATGCCGCGCGCCTTGAACCGCGCGTAGCGTAGCGAAGCGCGATTCAAGGCGCGCGGCGGCGATTTAGATTTTGGTGCCGGCATCTCCTTCGGCCAATGTTTTCGTGTTGATGGTCAGCATCTGTCCGTGCCGGCGCTGGGCCTTCTTGCTCGTGGCGAGCCGGAAGCTTTCCCCGTTCATCTCCAGGATATGGACATGATGGGTAAGACGATCGAGGAGAGCGCCTGTGAGCCGTTCCGAGCCAAAGACCGAGGTCCATTCATCGAAAGGCAGATTGCTCGTGACAAGCGTGGCTCCGCGTTCATAGCGTTGGCTGAACACCTCGAAGAGGAGTTCCGAGCCCACAGCCGTGAAGGGCACGTAGCCCAGTTCGTCGACGATCAGAAGTTTGACGGTGTTAAGGTGCTTTTGTAGGGCGCGCAGGCGGCGTTCGTCGCGCGCTTCCATGAGCTCGTGCACGAGAGCGGCGGCTGTTGTGAAGGCGACGCTGCAGCCCTTCTGGCAGGCCGCCAGCCCTAAAGCCAGGGCCGCATGGGTCTTGCCCGTGCCCGAAGGCCCGAGTGCGATACAGTTATGGCGCTTCTCGATCCATTCGCAGCGCGCCAGTTCCAGAACCAGGGCTTCGGTGTCGAGCAGCAACGAGCGCCCACCTTAAATCCCGAAGCTCGATAGCTACTGCAGGGTCCATCACGAGCCTATCGTGGCAGGGACGGCCGAAGCGGTTTTGGAAACTCCTGCACGCTCGGTTGGATCAGGTGATGATTGAAGTCACCCATCATGACGCACGCCAGCACCAGCATCAATCCAACCAGCAAGGGTTTGCGGGGAAGTGACTGGGCAGCACGGCAGACACCAGAGCGCTGCCTGCGCCGATCCAGGCATAGATGGTCACAATGAGTCCGACCGTGGCAGGACTGCGGCCCAGATCGGTGGCGATCGACGACAGCAGACGGGTGGGGGCGAATTTGGTCGCGACGATGGTGAATGTCGCGATGCCCAACCACCGCCATCCACTGCTGAACAGAGGAAACAGCCGGCTGTGATTGTTGGGTCGCGCTAGATTTTTCGGAGATGGCTCTATCTTCCTGTCGCATCGGTCAGGCCGAGATTTCTGGCGTTTGGATTTCGGGTGTCAGGTCGGGTCAGCGCTCAGAAGGCGAGCGCGATCGCGCTGGTGGGCGAGCTGTTGCGCGTTTGTCGTCCGGCAGCCATAGCGACAGCACGCCGCCCAAGGTGAGAAGCGCGACGTTACAGCCGAGTGCGGTAGCGAATGCGCGCACATGGGCGGCGAGGTCTTGCCCGCTTCCGAGTACGGTAAAGAAGACACCGCCGACGATGGCAACGCCGAGAGCCGCACCGATTTGGAAGGTCGAAATGACCATGCCCGATGCGAGCCCGGCGTGACGCTGATCGACGCCGCTGATCACCGCCTTGATCACGGAGGGGACCACAATGCCATATCCGAGACCTGCCACGAGAAGCGCGATTTCGATATATTCCGGCGTTACGCCGAACACTGACAGGATCACCATGCCGAAACCGATGATCTGAATGATGAAACCCAGCGTCAGGGCGCGTGGCCCAAGGCGCTGCACGATGCCAGCGGAGGCGAATGAGGACGTGAAGTAACCGAACGCGAACGGCAGTGTCCGCAGGCCGGCGTCGAGCGGCGTCAGGTGAAGGCCGCCCTGCAAATAGACTGAGACGGTCAGGTAGAAGGACGAAAGCATGTAAAAGACCATCGCCATAGCAATGCCGATCGCAAACCCGGGCTCCCGGAACAGCGAGAAATCAACGAGTGGCGCGCCTCCTCGCGCAGTCAACCGACGTTCAAATCGAATAAAGGCGATGAGTACGATAGGCGAGACCAGAAGCATGGCGACGATCCAGAGCGGCCATCCTGTCTCACGGCCTTCGACCAGCGGATAGACCAGAAGTCCCAGCGTCGCCGAGAGCAGAACGACACCGCCAATATCGAAATTTTGGGCGTGATCGGCTCGTGAATCGTTGAGAAAGAACAAGCTACCAACGATGGCGGCGACGCCAATAGGCACGTTGATGAGAAAGATCGCCTGCCAGGTGAAGCCGAAGGGATGCGACGACACCAGCACGCCGCCGAGAATCTGGCCCGTGATATTGGCGAGCCCGAAGGTGGCCCCGTAAAGACCCAGCGCCTTTCCCTGCTCGGATGCGGGGAACAGGACGCGGATCGAAGCCAGAACCTGCGGCGCCATCACGGTGGCGGTCAGGCCTTGCAGAATGCGGCCGGCAATGAGGATGGCAGGCGACCATGCCGTTCCGCACAGCATGGACGCGATGGTGAAGCCCGCGACGCCCAGCATGAACATCCGCTTGCGGCCGAGCCAATCACCGAGCCGACCGCCGGTGATGAGGAAGACCGCATAGGTTGCCGCGTAGGCGGAGATGACGAATTGCAGGTCGCTCGAGGTTGCGCCCAAATTCTGGCGAATGGCCGGTAGCGCCAGATTGACGACGTTGAAATCAAGCACGGGCAGGAACGCGCCGGTCAGAAGGACGGGGAGGGCGAACCATCGCCGCGGATCTCCTTCCGCCTGCAGGATGCTTTCTTTTGCCAATACTCCGGCCTCTGCGCTCATGGCTTGCTCCTGATCGTTGCCGCCCCGCTGTTTTCGCGCGGACGTTCTGTTCGTACTCAATGGGATGCGTGGGCTTCGCGGGTTGTCATCACCGGCTGGTGGATGGCGCGGGATCTCTGGCCACCGATACGGTAAGGGCGCCGCCGAGCACCAGCACCGCCACGATGCAGCCGAGCGCGAGTGAGAAGGCAAACGGATAGGACTGGCTGGTTTGCCCGTCTCCGAGCGCGCTGTAGAACACGCCGCCGATGATCGCGATGCCCATCGCGGAGCCGATTTGCAGGGCGGAGATGACGACGCCTGACGCCAGTCCGGCGTGTCGGGACTCGACGCTGCCGATGACGGCCTTGATGACGGAGGGCATGATAATGCCGAAGCCCATTCCCGCGGTCACAAGTCCGAAGTCCAGACCCCCAGGCAACACCCGCTCGACTGCCAACGCCATGATGAGAAAACCGAACGCCTGAAGGGCAAAGCCGAGCGTCAACGCGTAGGAGCCGAGGCGCTGCATGAGATAAGACGATGCCAGCGAGGCG
This sequence comes from Beijerinckiaceae bacterium, assembly GCA_031291515.1. Classification (GTDB taxonomy): domain Bacteria; phylum Pseudomonadota; class Alphaproteobacteria; order Rhizobiales; family Beijerinckiaceae; genus RH-AL1. The sequence continues at coordinate 3,505 of JARLIW010000316.1, forward strand.
ACGAAGCTTCCACTAACATAGGGCAGCGTCGCGACACCGGCTTGCATCGGCGTCATGCCGAGTCCGTTTTGCAGAAAGACGGAGAAGGTCAGGAAGAAGGCGTTCTGCATGTAGAAGGCGAGCGCCATGACGATGCCCGTGGCGAAGCGCTTGTCCCGGAACAGCGCCAACTCCACCAGCGGCGAACCACCGCGCTTTGCCAGCTGCCGCTCGAACAGGACGAAGATCGCCAGCGCGATTGGCGAGGCCACGAGCATGACCACGACCCACCATGGCCAACCCATCTCGCGGCCCTCAATCAACGGATAAATCAACAGGCCCGGAGTCAGCGACAACAGAACGACACCGCCGGCATCGAGGCTTTGCGCATGCTCCGACCGCGAGTCACGCAGGAGGGCCATCCCGCCAAGCAAGGTCGCGAGCCCGATCGGAATATTCACGAAGAAGATCGCCTGCCATGCAAGACCGAAGGGATGCGACGAGACCAGAACGCCGCCGAGAACCTGACCGCAGAGATTGGCCAGGCCAAATGTCGCGCCGTAGAATGCGAGCGCCCGTCCTTGCGCTGCGCCGGGAAACAGCACGCGGATCGATGCCAACACCTGCGGCGCCATGACTGTCGCCATGACGCCCTGCAGGATACGACCTGCGATCAGGGCGGCTGGCGACCAGGCTGCGCCGCAGAGCGCCGAAGCGAAGGTGAAACCCGCAACGCCGGTCAGAAACATGCGCCTGCGTCCGTAGAGATCGCCGAGGCGTCCGCCCGTGATGAGAAACACGGCGTAGGTGGCGGCATAGGCGGAGATCACGAACTGCACATCGCTCGACGTCGCGTCGAGATCCTGCCGGATCGCCGGCAGCGCCAGATTGACGATGGTGAAGTCGAGCGGCGGCAGAAATGCGCCGGCGAGCAGGACCGGCAGGGCGAACCATCCGCGCATATCAATCTCGGCGGCAGAGATCGTCTGATCTGCACGGTCGTCGGTTTGCGTCGTCATCAAGTCCCTCCGATCCATCGCGCCGCAGCGTCGATCCGATCTGCACATTGTGTGGTGACCAACATAGGGGGAGCTTGACCATGTGATAATAGGATGTTTATCTATGTTAGAGATAACATATTGGTATGATCGTCATGGCGAGTCTGGATGTCGATGCCGTGCAGGCGTTCGTTCTGGTGGCTGATTTTCAGAGCTTCACCCGGGCGGCCGAGGCGCTTGATACGTCCCAGGCTGCGATCAGCGTGAAGCTAAAGCGGCTGGAGGATCGGCTGGGCGAAAAGCTGATCGAGCGGACTCCACGGCTGGTGCGCCTGTCGGCGCGGGGTGCGGCGTTCCTGGGCGTCGCGCGAGACTTCATCGCGGCGCATGAGCGAGCTATGGCCGGGCTCTCCTCAATATCCCGGCGCTTTACGCTCGGCATCGCCGATCAGGTGGCAGGCCCCGAGCTGCCGGTCTTGTTAGCCCGCCTCCATGCCTACGATCCCGCCCTGTTGATCGAGGTGCAGATTGAGGCGTCGCGCAATCTGCTGGATGCCTTCGACCGTGGCGCACTCGATGCGGCGATCGTCCGCCGCGAGGACGATCGCCGCGATGGCGAGGTTCTGGCGCAGGAGCGCTTCGGCTGGTTTGCATCACCGGGTTTCGTGCATCGCGAGGGCGAAGCGCTTCGGCTGGCCTCGCTGGCGGCCTCATGCGGTGTCCGCAATATCGCGACCCGAACTCTTGACTCCGCCGGGGTGAATTGGATCGAGGTCTTCATGGGTGGCGGCATGACGGCTGTCATCGCCGCCGTGTCGGCCGGTCTCGCGGTTGCCGCGCTGGCGCAGCGTGTCGCGCCGGTCGGCATTGTCGAGGTTGGAGAACGGCTCGGACTTCCCGCGCTTCCTTCATCCGAGATCGTGCTTCACTCCAGTTTATCGGACGCACGATCACGCGGCGCCTTGCGCACACTCGCCGCTGCCTTTCGCGAACACCGCGCGCCGTCTTCGTGAACGTTGATCTCGAATAGATCGTCGCTCTCAGCCGCACGTGCCAACGTTGCGGAAATCGATCATCGGCGGCTCCGGTGCGATGCCGCGTCGGGTGGCGACGGCCCAATCGCCATCATAGTAATGCGTCAGGATGTGATCGAACCGCACTGTGCCGGCAACACCCGGCAGGTCGTAGATGCGCTGGGTGAGTTCGGCGAGGTAGCGATAATCGACAAGGCGCTTTCGGCTGGCGCGAAACAGCGGATTGTAGACGCCGTCGAAGCGAACGAGCGGCGTGAAGATCAGCACATCCGCAAGGGTCGGCTGGTCTCCGAAGAGAAATGCTCGACCGTCAGCGAGAAGCGTTTCGATCTCGTCGAGAAAGCCGAAAAGTTCATTCATGGTCGCATTATATTCGATCTGGTTCCTGGCCTGTCCGACCGCGTATACGCCTCTGGACAGACTTTGCGCGATCCGCGCATTCATAGTGTCGATCGCGCGCCGGAGCACTGATGGATAGAGATCGACCGTTTGGTCAGCGCTGGCCGCGTCGAACCCATCGTTCAGCATCTCCGCGATCTCGATGGACTCATTGTTGACGATCTGTCGCGTGCGTTCGTCCCACAGAACGGGAACGGTGATCTTTCCAGTGAAGGCGGGATTGGCTGCCCGGTAGGCTTCGTGGAGGAAGCGGAAACCGCTGCCTGCGCCGCCCGGCGTCGAAAGCTGGGTATCACCGAATGCCCAACCGTCGGGCGTGTCCCAGATCGGATGCAGGATGGACACGGGCACGATGTCATCAAGCCGTTTCAGCGCTCGCACGATTAGGGTGCGATGGGCGAAGGGACAGGCATAGGAGACAAAGAGGTGATAGCGGCCCGGCTCCGCCGGAAACGCCGATGAACCATCGTTGGTGATCCTGTAGCGAAAACTTCCGCCATGGATCATGCGTTTGGCCGCCAATTCCGCAGGGGGGGCGATATCACCTCGCCAGATGCCATCGATCATGAGCTTCATGGAACTTCCATCACTTAGAGCGGCGCCAAGCGCGGACGATTTGGATTACCGCCAGCACTGACTTCAAAGCACAATGTCGCTCGCTCGCGTTCAATGTTGAAGCTGGGCAACTGTTATTTCTGAGATATCAGAGTGATATGGCCGTACTCTAGGTCGTGAGTGCTAAGCGGCGAGCTTGGGAATTGCTCTCTCGACCAATCGTAAGAATCGGGTGTTGCGAGCCCTCGCATCCAACAGTAGCGCGCTGGAGCGTAGATGCTCTACCCGGTCTGGCTTGGGGCAGCTGAGAAGTCTGGATAGCGCTCGCGGAGCAGGTCGAGAAACGGGCGCAGAGAAGGATTGGAATTTGCTTGGCGCCAGTAGGCGCGAAAATTCAGCCGTGTCGGACCCTCGGCATCATGTACCTCGCGAAAGGTAATTCCCGGATATACTGCCCCGGTCGCGCCTTCCAGTGCCAATAGAACACCCCAGCCCGCACCGACCAGAGTGAGAAACCGGTCGAGCGCCACATCGTGCCGAAGCAATCGGCAAGGGTCGGAGCATCCCACCTTACTGATGAGCAGCTTCAGGAATTCCGGTCCCGGGCCGCGCTGTGGCAGCAACTATAAATAGCGGACGCAAAGTGTACCGCTGAACCTGTTTTGATTTGCCGCTTTGAAAGCGGCGCAAAAGTGTACCGGCCCTGTCAGGGCACCTCGATGCCTTCAAAAGTCTGCAACTTTTGTAGAAAATGCCCGAGGACACTTATCGCTTCGGTGCCGGAACCTTATGCGGAGCATCCTTGAGCCCGGTCGTGCCGGCCTTCACGGAATAGCCGTTGAGAAAAAGTTTGATACCGCTTTCGACAAGCTTCTTCATCTCGGCCGCGGTGGGCGGCGCCACGCCTAAATGCCATTCCATTGGCATGTCGCCGCTGATGAGGCTCAAGAATTGGATCGCGCCAATATGGGGATCTGGAAGATTGATCAAGCCCCGCCTGCAGGCTTCCTCGAGAAGGCCGGCGATCATGCGCTGAACATGGTGCGGTCCCCATTTCAGGAAGGCGTGTCTCACCTCCGGAAATCGCCATGCTTCGGCGAAGACGATCCGATGCATAGCCAGCGCGCGGCGATCCAAGAACACGTCGATGAATTGATCCGCGATCTGACGTAGGCACGCTTCGAAACGCGCGTCGTCCAGCGATGGCGGACGCATGCGCTCGGCCGTCGCCTTGCATTCTTCGCGAATGAGCGCGGCGAACAGCGCCTCCTTACTCGCGAAATGCGCGTACATCGTCGCCTTGGACACAGCGGCGCCGCGCGCGATCGCATCCATGCTGACCGTGTCGTAGCCTTTCTCCAGAAAGAGTTCGGAGGCCGCCGCGAGGATCTGGAGAACCTTTCGATTCTCGCCGTCGAATGTTGCCAGGCCGATATCCTGGTCTCTGACCTCAATGATGGCCGCCTCCTCAGTACTGCACGGTTCAGTTTTTCTTGACACGCCATAAGGAACGCGCAATGGATGCCGAGAACTGCACCGTTCAGTATAGTGGAGATGGACCGGGATGTCGACCGAAAGCTCGTTGCCCGAACAGGGGCGGTCCTGTTCGCCGTTCCGATCGCGCGGAGGTGTCTCGAAGCCGGCTGCAGCGATCGCGATAGTCCTCGCGCTAGGTGGATGCGATCAAAAGGCGGACGGGCAGCCCGAAATCCCTCCGGCCGCGGTGACCGTTTTGACGATGCAGCCCCAGAGCGTCGTCATGACCACGGACCTTCCAGGGCGGACGACGGCCTACCTGATCGCCGAGGTTCGCCCGCAGGTCAGCGGCGTTGTCACCCAACGCGCTTTCATCGAGGGAAGCGACGTCACGGCGGGGCAGCAACTCTACCAGATCGATCCCGCGACCTATCAGGCCTCCTACGATAGCGCGGTCGCCACCTTGGCCCACAACAGGGCGGCTCTCGCCTCGGCCCGCGCCAAGGCGGAGCGTTACAAGCCCCTCGCCGACGCTCACGCCGTCAGCCACCAGGATTACGACGATGCCGCCGCGTTGGCTGGTGAGGCCGAGGCCGATATCGCGACGGCCCAGGCGAGCATCGAGCAGGCCAGAATCAACCTCGCCTATACCAAGGTCATGGCCCCCATCACGGGCCGGATCGGACGCTCCAGTGTCACGCCAGGCGCGCTTGTGACGTCCAACCAGACGACTTCCCTCGCGACGGTCACCCAGCTCGATCCGATTTACATCGACGTCTTGCAATCAGCCGCCACGATCCTACGCCTTCGCCAGGAACTCGCGGCCGGCAAGATTCAACGCGCCGGCGCGAACGCCGCCACGGTTGCTCTCACGCTGGAGGATGGCTCGCGCTATTCGCGTCCGGGCACTCTCCAATTTTCCGAGGTCAACGTCGACGAGAGCACGGGCACGGTGCTGACGCGCGCGATCTTTCCCAATCCCGATCACATGCTTCTGCCCGGCATGTTCGTTCACGCGGAACTGCAGGAAGGTATCGACGATCGCGCGTTTCTGGTGCCCCAGCAAAGCGTGTCGCGAAACGCCCATGGCGACGCCACCGTCCTGGTCGTCGACGGCGGCGGCAACGTCACCTTGCGGCTGATCCAGGCCGGGAAGGCCCTCGGCGACAAATGGGTCGTCACCGGCGGCCTGAAGGCAGGCGAACGCATCGTTGTCGAAGGCGTCCAGAAGGCGAGACCGGGCGCGCATGTCATCGCCACCGAAGTCGCCGACGCTGCCACGACACCGAAGAAGGGCTGAAGGCGATGTCCCGTTTCTTTATCGACCGCCCCGTCTTCGCGTGGGTGATCGGACTTGTCATCATGCTCGTCGGCGCGATTTGCGTCTTGCAACTGCCGATCGCGCAGTATCCGGCGATCGCGCCGCCGCAGATCGCCATTACGGTGACCTATCCCGGCGCCTCCGCGCAAACGGTCGCGGACACCGTCATCCGGCCGATCCAGCAGCAGATGTCGGGCCTCGATGGCCTCGAGTACATCGCCTCGAATTCCCAGGCCAACGGCTCGATGGAGATCGACCTGACGTTCAAGCAGGGAACCGATCCCAACATCGCGCAGGTTCAGGTCCAGAACAAACTGTCGCTCGCCGAGGCGACGCTTCCGACCGAGGTCACGCAGCAGGGCATCCGCGTCACGCGCGCAAGCAAGAACTTCATGATGATCGTCGGCTTCGTGTCGACCGACAACAGCATGACCGGCCAAGACATCACGGATTATGTCGCGTCAAACGTCCAGGATCCGCTCAGCCGGGTGACGGGCATCGGCGACTATACGCTGTTCGGGTCGGAATATGCGATGCGCATCTGGCTCGACCCCGACAAGCTCTACAAATATTCGATGACCGTCGGCGACGTGACCACGGCCATCACCGCTCAGAACATCCAGGTGTCGTCGGGTGAACTTGGCGGCTTGCCGGCGCTCGCCGGCCAGCGCCTGGACGCGACGATCATCGGGCCCAGCCGGTTCGAGACGGTGGCCGAGTTCGAAAATATCCTTCTCAAGGTCAACCAGAACGGCTCGCAGGTACGTCTGAAACAGGTTGCCCGCGTCGAACTCGGCGCACAGACCTATTCGACGATGGCCCTCTACAACAACGCGCCCGCGACCGGGATCGCCCTGAAGCTGGCGCCCGGCGCCAACCAGATCTCGACCGAGGCGGCGGTTCGCGCCGAACTCGCCAATCTCGAGCAATTCTTTCCGCCGGGACTGAAGACCGTCTTCCCGATCGACACGCAACCGTTCATCGTCTTGTCGCTCGAAGAAGTCGTGAAGACGCTGATCGAGGCGATCGGGCTCGTCTTCGCCGTGATGTACGTCTTCCTGCAAAACTTCCGCGCGACCCTGATCCCGACCATCGCGGTTCCCATCGTTCTTCTCGGAACGTTCGGCGTGCTGGCGATACTCGGCTATTCCATCAACACGCTGACGATGCTGGCGATGATTCTCGCCGTCGGGCTCCTCGTCGACGATGCGATCGTCGTCGTCGAGAACGTCGAGCGCATGATGGAGGAGGAGCATCTTTCGCCGCGCGAGGCGACGCGGAGGTCAATGGACCAGATTTCCGGCGCCCTCATCGGCATCGCGCTGGTTCTATCCGCCGTGTTTCTGCCGATGGCGTTCCTTGGCGGGTCGATGGGCGTGATCTACCGGCAGTTCTCGGTGACCATCGTCTCGGCGATGGTCCTCTCCGTCGTGGTCGCGCTCGTTTTGACTCCGGCCCTGTGCGCCACGCTTCTGAAGCCGAAGCGGGACGGCGAGGGCACGCATGGCCTGCCGGGCCTATTCAACCGCGGCTTCGACCGGACCAACCGGCGTTACGCCGGTTTGGTCCGCGGTATGATCGGGCGGCCGGTGCTATCGATGCTGGCGTTCCTGATTATCACGGCGGGGCTCGGCGTGCTGTTCTCGCGGATGTCAACGGGCTTTCTGCCGGATGAAGACCAGGCCTTGCTTTTTGCCCAGGTCGCGACCCCGCCGGGCACCACGGCCGAGCAGACCGCCGTTGTGAACAAGCGCGTCGTCGACTACCTGCTGAACGAGGAGAAGGAGAATGTCGCGTCCGTCTTCTCGGTGGTCGGGTTCAATTTCAGCGGACAGGGTCAGAACGCGGGCTTCCTTGCGATTAGCCTGAAGGACTGGAGCTTGCGGCGAAGTCCCGCGCAATCGGGCGCCGCGGTCGCCGGACGGATCATGCAGCGTTTCGCGGGAACGCCGGAGGCGATGATCGTCGCATTCCAGCAACCCGCGGTAGCCGAACTCGGCAATGCGACGGGCTTCGACTTGGAGCTCGTCGACCGTGGCAACATCGGCCGCGACAAGCTGCTGGCCGCGCGCAACCAGTTTTTCGGCATGGCCGCGAGCGACCCCGCCGTCATCGCTGTTCGTCCCAACGGCCTCGAGGACGCGCCGCAGTACAAGCTGGAGATCGACCGGGAAAAAGCCAACGCGCTCGGGGTTTCCGTCTCGGACCTCAACACCACGGTCCAGGGCGCCTTCGGGTCGCAATATGTCAATCAGTTCCTGCGGGAGGGCCGCGTCAAGCAAGTCTATGTGCAGGGCGAAGCCTCCTCGCGAATGCTCCCCGGCCAGCTGACGCAGTGGTACGTCAGGAACGCCAGCGGCGGCATGGTCCCGTTCTCCGCGTTTCTCAACGGCCGGTGGGTTCTCGGTGCTCAGAAAATCGAGAACTACAACGGATCGACATCCATGGAGATCCTGGGCGTGCCGGCGCCGGGCGCCAGTTCAGGCGCCGCGATCCAGTCGATCGCCGCGCTCGCCGCCAAGCTGCCGAAAGGCGTCGGTTATGAATGGACGGGCCTGACCTACGAGCAGCAGCAGGCCGGATCCCAAACGTCAAAACTCTACACCGTTTCCGGCGTCGTCATTCTGTTATGCCTCGCCGCCCTTTACGAGAGCTGGGCCATCCCGGCCGCGGTCTTCCTCGTCGTGCCGCTCGGCATCATCGGCGCGGTCGCCGCCACGATGTGGCGCGGGCTCGACAACGATGTCTACTTCCAGGTCGGCCTTCTGACGACCGCGGCTCTGGCGATCAAAAACGCCATCCTGATCGTGGAATTCGCCAAGGCGTTCTACGAACAAGGCGACACGCTGCGCGACGCCGCTCTCAAGGCGGCCCGCGAGCGGCTGCGGCCAATCTTGATGACTTCGCTCGCCTTCGTGGCCGGCGTATTTCCGCTCGCCATCGCCGACGGCGCGGGCGCGGCAAGCCGGGTCGCCATCGGGACGGCGGTGGTCGGCGGCATGGTCACCGCCACCTTGCTGGCGATCTTCTTCGTGCCTGTCTTCTTCGTCGTCGTGCTGCGGCTGTGCCGCGTGAAACCCAAGCGAGAGCGGGATGCGGCCCTTGGACCTGTCGCGGAGGCCACGGCATGAGACGGACCCTCGCCTTTGGCGCGCTGCTGATCACCCTTGGCGGTTGCAGCTTTATCCCAAACTACGAGCGGCCCGCGCTGCCCGTCGCCGGCCAATATCCGCTTGGAGCCAAACAATCTGTTCCTGGCACTCCATCGGTCGCGGATCTCGAATGGCAGTCGTTCTTCCGCAGCCCGGTCTCGCGCGAGCTGATCACCTTGGCTCTGGACAACAATCGAGATTTGCGAGTCGCCGTCGAGAACATTGCAACGGCGCAAGCGAATTTCCACATTCAAAACGCCAGCCTCTTCCCGGCGATCAATGCGGCCGGATCCGGCCAGTTCCAGCGAACGCCGGCGGATGTCAGCGGCTCGGGCAGCGTCTACCATCTTCGCGAGTACAGCCTCGGCGCCAGCGCGATGTCCTACGAACTCGACCTGTTCGGGAAAATCCGGAGCCAGGCCAAGCAGGCCGAAGAGCAGTCGTTCAGCACCGCCGAGACGCGGTGGAGCACCCAGATCTCCCTGATCGCGCAGGTCGAATCCGAATATCTCGCGTGGCTTGCCGACGAGGAGGCCGTGCGGCTTTCGGAAGATACAGCGCGCGCGCAGAAGCATTCCTTCGACTTGCGGAAAATGACAATGTCGCAAGGCAGTGGCAACGAACTGGACGTCGCCCAGGCCGAAACGACCTATCGAACGGCGCAGGCGAGCGTCGCGCGGTACACGCGGCAAGCCGGCCAGGACATGGACGAATTGGTGCTTCTCATCGGCGCGAGCATCCCCGATCGTCTGCGCGGGCAGATGATGGCGGAGATCGGACTGAAATCGCACCAGCTCTTCCCGCCCGTGACGGCGGGCCTTCCGTCCGATCTGCTGCAACGCCGGCCAGACGTGCGGGCCGCCGAGTACACGCTGCTCGCGGCGAACGCCAACATCGGCGCGGCGCGGGCGGCGTTCTATCCCTCCGTGACCTTGACCGGCAGCGGAGGCGCCGCCAGCAGCGGGCTCAACCATCTCTTCAAGCCCGGTCAGGCGTCGCTCCTGTTCGAACCGCAGGTGAGCGTCCCTATTTTCGACGCCGGGAAGAATCTCGCTAGCCTGGACACCGCGGAAATCGAAAAGCGGATCGAGATCGCGAACTACGAAAAGGCCATTCAATCCGCGTTCCACGACGTGTCGGACGCCCTGATCGCGCGCGCGGCCTACACGAGCCAATTACGCGCGCAGGAGAAGCTCGTCGAAGCCGATCAGCGCTATTACGATCTGTCGAAGGCCCGCTTCGAGACTGGCGCCGACAATTTCCTCAACGTGCTAGTCGCGCAGAATTCCCTGTTCAGCGCGCAACTCGATCTCGTCACGCTACGCCTGTCGGAACGGCAGAACCTCGTCTCGCTCTACAAAGCTTTGGGCGGGGGCTGGGTTCGTCCTGGGTTGGTCGAAGCCTCGGCAAAATAGACTCGGCATCAGTGAGAAACCTCCTTGCCGAACGTGCCGCCGAAGACTGTTCTTGGCGGCATCGAGAAGCTTGCGGCGCTTAGCAGGCTGCTGAAAAAGGCGTGATTACCACCGGCGGGCTTTGAAACTTGTCTCGTCGCCGTTTTCGAACATAATTTCGCCGTTCAGAATTCCTGTCTCGTCGATTTCAGCCCATCCGTCACCGGAGACTTGATCGCCCTCGTCACAGCCGTTCCAATCGAAATGGACCTCTGTTTTGGTCTTATCGTAAGAGCAGTCGAGGGATGCCGTCACAACGCCGAAGCGAAATTCGCTGGAACCGCCGGGAACAAACTCGATGAAAGCCGGCTTGTGAAATCGCTCCGAAGCGGGACCCCTCTGGTAATCGATCCTATCTATTTGAATATACAAGTGAATCTGTCTTCGGCAATAGGGTCGCGTTTCGCGCGAAACTTGACCCCAGCAAATTCGCTATTCTAATTGTAAAATCAACATGTTGGACAATTTCATGGGAGGGGTCAGACTTCCGCGCGTATCTACAGGTTTCGCGCTTCGTGGCGAAAGGTCCGGATTAAGCTCGAGAAGGAAGGCTTGGTGGGTCCTGGCCTCACGCTTTACGGACTCCGGCATACCGTTGGGGTGATCCTTCGGGAGATGGGCTACGACGAGCGCACCATCGCTGATGCCCTTGGGCAGAAAACCATCGAGATGGCGAGGCCCTACGCCGAAGGTGCCGACCTCAAGCCGAAGATGCGCGGCGTCGTAAAACGATTGGACAAAGAACTGCTCAAACGCAGAACAAAAGTTGTCAAACCCACCGGATGAAAGTGTCAAACCGCCTAATCCGCTAAGACAGGCAGACAAATTATACCAATAGAATCAGATAGTTGTTTGGTAGCGGAGGAGGGACTCGAACCCCCGACACGGGGATTATGATTCCCCTGCTCTAGCCGGCTGAGCTACTCCGCCACGCCACGGCGATCATGAAGGGCCGCGTGAGACCGGAGCTTTAGGCTGTGCGGCCTTCGAGTGTCAAGGGAAACGCCGGTTTCTCGATGCAAGACCGCCAGCTTTTTCGTCCGAAACGCGCGGCGCCGTCACGAACGCGCCAACCAGACCGGATTCGCGCGGGCAGGAAGACCCGAGCGAATCCGAGAGGCGGATCTTATTTGCCGGCCGGGGGTTCGGTGCCGCCGGTGCCGCCGTTGGTCAACACGGCCCCGTCGGCGGAGGGCGCCGCCGAGGTCCGCTCGATCTTGGCGTCCTTGCGCAACGACGTGATCAAATCGCTCTGCGCCTTTTGCACGGCGTAACGCGCGATCTGATCCTTGACCTGGTCAAACGGAGGGAAGGTCTTTTGGCGATGGCCTTCGACCTGGATAACGTGCCAACCGAATTGCGATTTGACCGGAGCCGAATACTCGCCGTCCTTGAGCTTGAACGCGGCATCGGCGAATTCCGGCACCATGCGATCCTTGGTGAACCAGCCGAGATCGCCGCCCTCGGAGCCTGGATCTTTCGAAACCTCCTTGGCGACTTTCGCGAAATCCTCGCCGGCTTTGAGACGCTTCAGAACGGCCTCGGCGTCGCCCTCGGTCGCCACGAGGATATGGCGCGCATGGATTTCCTCTTCGGGCTTCTGCCCCTTGGCCGCGTCATCGTAGATTTTATGCAGCGTTTCATCGCTCGTCGCGCTCTTGGCGATCTTGGTCAGGACCGATTCCATCAACAGCTTGTCCTTGGCATAGGCGAGCTTCTTGGCGAAATCGGGCGCCTCGGCGGCTTTGTCGGCCGCGGCCTTCTGCGCCACGAGATTCCCGTCGATGAGGTAATCAAGGATGTAGGCGTCCTTCGCCTTGCCCTTGAGCTGCTGCGAAATGCCCGGCCCGATGTCCTCGGCGGCCATTTCAAGATCGGCTTGCGTGATCGGCTTGCCGTTGACGGTGGCCAAGACGGTGCCCGGAGCCGGCGGAGGCGCGTCTGCGGCGGCGGCGGCCGCCGGTGCCGGCGCGGGCTTTGGCGGCGTCTGCGCGTTGACTGCCGCGGACAGGCCCAGCACGAGGATCAAGGCCGCCACGCTTGTGGACAGGTGGCATGTGCCCAAGGGGCTTTTGGTCGAAAACGGCAAACGAACTCTCCGGAATAAGAATGACACAACCCGCCGGCGATGTTGCCCGCGAAATCGGCCTTAAGTGTGCCCTTTGCGCGCCGGACGCAAGGGGGACTCGCGGTTTTGGCGACGGAAGAAAGCCGGAGAGAACGAGATTGTGATGGGCGGGCCGGGGCCGCGCGGCCTGACAGAAAAAAGCGGCGGCTGTCGAAACAGCCGCCGCATGGTCGACGCGCAGGTAAAACCTATTCCGCCTTATCGAAGGCACCCGCGATGGTCAGGTGCAGCTGATCGCCGATCAGCGGCAGATAGGTCTTCACGCCGAAATCGGAGCGCAGGATGTCGCCGGTGGCGTCGAAGCCGACGGTATATTTCTTGTTGAGCGGGTTCACGCCCGCGCCGACGAAGGTCACGTGAAGCGTGACCGGCTTGGTGACGCCGTGCAGCGTGAAATCGCCGGTGACCGAGGCTTTGCCCTGGCCGTCGACCACGACCTGCGACGATACGAAGGTGGCCGTGGGGAATTTGGCGGCGTCGAGCCATTGCGGGCTTTTCAATTCGCCATCGAGCTTGGTGCTGGTGGTCAGGACCGATTTGATCGGGACCGTGATCTTGAACGTCGCGGCGGCCGGGTTCGCCGGATCGAGCGCGAGACTTCCCGAAGCGCCCGAGAAGACGCCGCTATAGGTGGTAAATCCCAGGTGCGAAACGCTGAAAATCACCTGGGTATGGCCGGGATCGACGCTGTAAACGCCCGGATGCACCGAAGCGGGATCGTTGGACGCGGGCGATTGCGCGGCGGCGGGCGCCGTCGCGGCAAAACCGGCGAGAAGGGCGAGCGGCAACATGGTTTTGATCATGAACAAGTCCTATGAGAGGGAAACAAGGCGGTTGGCGCGTTAAAGCGCGGCGACCTGGGCCAACGCGGCGGCGATCGCCGCCTCGCGCGCTTCCGGCGAGAGCGCGACGCCCTCGGCGCGGATGATCGTCACATCGGTCAGTCCGATGAATCCGAGAACGCCCTTGAGATAGGTCTCTTGATGGTCGAGGAAGGCGGCCGGCGTTTCCGGGCCATAGGCGCCGCCGCGCGACGAGGCGATGTAGACTTTCGTCGTCGAAGGCACCAAGCCCTGCGGGCCTTGCGCGGTATAATGAAACGTCTTGCCGGCGATCACGAGGCGGTCGATCCAGGCCTTGAGCTGGCTCGGAATGCCGAAATTATACATCGGCGCGCCGATCACGATGACCTCGGCCGCGAACAGCTCCTCCA
>JARLIW010000317.1 GCA_031291515.1 Beijerinckiaceae bacterium
CGCTGCCGCGCCAACGATAAACCTGAGCGAAATTGCCGCCGCTCCGAGGTCGGCGGCTGCCCCAGCCCCTCACCCCAAAATCACATGCGGCACGAACCGCGAGGCGTTCGAGGTCACCGGCGAGCTGTCTTCCCGGATTCCAAGGCCGGCCGGCTCGTTGCCGACGAGCCAGCAGCCGCAGACGGGGAAATGGCCGTCGAAGTCTGGCAGCAGGCGCAAGGCCTGGCGCACGAAGCCTTCGGCGCCATACGCGCCCGGTGTGGCCTCGACGGTCCGACCGCCCTCCACCAAGGTCACATTGGCGCCCTCGCGCGAAAAGAGCGGCTTGCGCGCATAGCTTTGCCCAAGCGTCTCGGCCTCCGGACTGTCCTCGAAAAAGCACGGCAGCAGATTGGGATGGCCCGGCGCCATCTCCCACAGCAGCGCGAGCATGCCCTTGTTGGAGAGGATCATCTTCCACGCCGGTTCGACCACGCGAAGCGCGGGCAGGGCGGCCGAATAGCCCGATGGCTCGCCAAACATCCATTCCCAGGGGTAGAGCTTGAACAAAAGCTCGATTTGCCGCCCGCTTCTGTCGCGAAACCCGAGATCGCGCGCGCCGCGCATTTCGCGGCCGATGTCGGCCATTGCGATCACGCTGGTTCGCAGCCCGGCCTGGCGCGCGCATTCCTCGAGATAAGCGGTCGTGCCGGAATCTTCGATGCTGTCGAGCACGCAGGCGAGGTGCAAAAAACGCCCATCGCCGATCGCGGTCCAGCGCGCGATGAGTTTTTCGTGCAGCGAATTGAATTGATCGGCGCCGGCCGGCAAATCGCCGCGCGCGATCAGCTGCTCGAGCCAATACCATTGCACGACGGCGGATTCGAACAGGCTCGTCGGCGTGTCCGCATTATATTCGAGCAGTTTCGGCGGCCCCTTGCCGTCATAGGCGAAGTCGAACCGCCCATAGAGCGAGGGATCGCGCCGCGCCCAGCTCGCGGCGATCGCGGCTTGGGCATGCCGTGGAATATTGAGCCGGGCCAAGGCGGCCGCGTCGCCGACGACGCGGTCGACCAGGTCAAGACATAGCGCGCCGAGCTCGGCCGTCGCGCTTTCAAGGTCGTTTTCGATCTGGGCGAGGCTGAACGCGTAGCGAATGCTCTCATCCCAATAGACCTGGCCGTCCGCGCCGGCAAAATGAAACCCGATCTCCGCCGCGTGCGCGGCGAAATCGGGGCGGGGCGGGGAGGCTTGGCGTTTCATTCGCCGCCTCCACCGGCATGGCCGCCGAACCCGCCAAACGAAACGCTGGTCCCCGCATGGCCCCAGCCGCCGCCTCCGAAATGCGAGTGGCCCGAGGAACAATGGGTCGGTTCGGCGCTGTAGTCCTCGGGATTGTCCTTGCGGCAATTCGCCGAGCCGATCGCATCGGCCAGGACCATGAGGCCGAGCGCGGCGGCGCCGAATCCACCGAGAATGATCATGCCGGTTCGCATCCGCCTCGAATCGCCCTCGGGGCCGCCCGGCAGACCTTCGGGCGCGTGGGTGATGATGGGCGGCGCGCGCCCTCTCTTGCCGAACGGCTTGGGAGGTGTTTTTCGCGGCGGCTCCATCATGGACTCATGCAGGCCGCGCTGATCGCGCCGACCGCGATCGAGACCGCCGCGAGCCAGACGGCTGCCGCCATCGCATTTTGTTCGATCGCGTGGGACAGGCCGGGATGCGTCAGGCGCGCGAGACCATAAGCGACGATCTGCGTGACCACGGCGACCAGGCCCCAGATCGCGAATTCCAGCAGCGTTTCGGTATTGTGGATCGCTCCGGCCAGGGCAATCGCGAATCCGATCAGACTGCCGCCGAACGCGATGGCCGCCGAGGCATTGTGCTCGCGCACGATCAGTTCGAATTCCCGGTGTGGCGTCAGCCACGTATAGATCAGACAAAAGGCCGCGCTAAAGGCGATCGCGCCCGCAAAATAAGCAAAAAAGGATACGAGGTCAGCAGCGAGTTCCGACACGGGGATGCCTCATCATGTGCGCGCAGGTTTAGCTAGACACGGGCGGTTAGGCTGTCAAATAGCGGATTGGCCCATCGCGGGGCTGGACTCGCCACGCGTTGCGCGCGCGCAAATTTTGCGTTGGAGTTCTGAGCTGTTAGACGGACTTGTGGGATCAAACGGTTTCTCGCAGAACGATCTCCCGACGATGAACATAGAGGACTCGATGGCCGCGATTTCGGACCATGTGCTGCCGGGCGGGGCGATAACCGGGCGGACCAAGAAACCGCTCTATCAACAGCTCTACGTTCAAGTCCTTGTCGCGATCTTGCTCGGCGCGCTGCTCGGCATTTATGCCCCGGAAATCGCCAAGGCCAGCTGGATGAAGGCTCTCGGCGACGGGTTTGTTCGGCTCATCAAAATGGTGATCGCGCCGATCATCTTTTGCACCGTCGTGTCCGGGATCGCGCATGTCGCGGATGCGCGGAAGGTCGGGCGGGTCGCGGTCAAGGCGCTGTTCTATTTCGAGGTGGTGTCGACCTTCGCTCTCGTGATCGGCCTCGTTCTCGGCAATGTGCTGCGGCCCGGCTCTGGTTTCTCGGGTCACGGCGACGCCGACAAGGTCAAGGCCTTTACCGATCAGGCCGCCCATCAAAGTCCCGTCGATTTCTTTTTGAACATTATTCCCGAAAGCGTGGTCGGCGCTTTTGCCAAGGGCGACGTGATCCAAGTGCTGCTGTTTGCGGTCCTGTTTGGTTTCGCGCTGATGGCGCTGGGGGAGCGCGGCAAGGTCGTGTCCCGCCTCGTCGACGATGTCGCGCACGGGCTGTTCGGCGTGATCGCCATCGTGATGAAAGTCGCGCCGATCGGCGCGTTCGGCGCCATGGCCTTTACCGTCGGCACCTATGGCGCGGGCGCGCTCGGCAACCTGTTGGGGCTCGTGGCGACATTCTACGCCGCGTCGCTGATCTTCGTCATCGCGGTGCTTGGCACGATCGCCTGGGCGGCGGGCTTCAACATTTTCAAATTTCTAAACTATATCAAAGCCGAGCTGCTGATCGTGCTGGGCGCCAGTTCGTCCGAGGCGGCGCTACCGCAATTGATGGAAAAGCTCGAAAAGCTCGGCTGTTCGAAGCCGGTCGTCGGCCTCGTCATTCCCACCGGCTATTCCTTCAACCTCGACGGCACCAATATTTACATGACCTTGGCGACGCTGTTCATCGCCCAGGCGCTCGGCGTGGAGCTCAGTCTCGCGCAGCAATTGACGATTTTGGGCGTGGCGATGTTGACCTCCAAGGGCGCGACGGGCATCACGGGCGCGGGCTTCATCACCTTGGCGGCGACGCTCGGCGCGGTCAGCCCGGCCCTGGTGCCCGGCATGGCGATCATTTTCGGGATCGACAAATTTATGAGCGAATGCCGCGCCTTGACCAATGTCGTTGGAAACGGGGTCGCGTGCATTGTGATTTCGGCTTGGGAAAATGAGCTCGACCGGACCAAACTCGCGGCCGCGCTGAACCGCCAAATCGATACATCGAATATGGAAACGGCGGTGACGACGGGATGATGAAATCTTATTCAAGTGCCTCCTTCTTCGCGGGGCTCGCTTGGGGCGCGGGCTTGATCGGCATGCTGGCGATTTTAGCGGCGGGACGATCGGCGAACGCCGACACCTTGCCGGGCCACGAGACGATCGTCTTCGTGCGGCATGGCGAAAAGCCGGAGCAGGGGCTCGGCCAGCTCGATTGCCAGGGATTGAACCGCGCGCTCGCCCTCCCGGCGGTGATCGAAGCCAAATACGGCCGGCCCGCCGCCATTTTCGCGCCCGATCCGGCCAAGCAAAAGGACGACGGCGGCAAGGCCTATGACTACGTGCGCCCGCTCGCGACGATCGAGCCAGCGGCGATCCGCTTCGGCCTGCCCGTCGATACGAGCTATGGCTTTGCCGAGATCAATAAGCTCAAGGATGCGCTCGAGCAGCCAGCCTATCACGACGCAACCGTCGTGGTGGCGTGGGAGCATAAGATCATCGACGTGGTCGCCAAGCTGATCGTGAGTGCGCACGGCGGCGACGAAGCCACGGTTCCAAAATGGCAGAGCGCCGATTTCGACAGTATCTACGTCGTCAAGATCTCCTGGACGGGTGCTGGCGCGACGGCGACCTTCGAACTCGCGCACGAAGGCCTGGACGGACGCTCCACGCTGTGTCCAGGGTAGATTTGGCTGTGTCCAGGGTAGATTTGGCGTCTCGTTCCATCGTTTTTCGCCTTGGCATGGCGCGTGACTTTTGCTAGAACAAAAATAGAACACAAAAGGGGATTGCGGCAGTCCCGGACGATTATGCTGTGCGAACATCTGGCGCCGCGTTGACAGCGCGGGGCCAATTCGCGTTCGCTGCGTCCCTGGAATTTTGAAGCCGGACTGAGGAGCGTGTCATGGCGGGTAGCGTCAACAAGGTCATTTTGATCGGCAATCTCGGGCGCGATCCCGAGGTCCGGCGCACCAATGCGGGCGATCCCGTCTGCAGCTTTTCGATCGCCACGACCGAATCCTGGCGCGACAAGGCGTCGGGCGAGCGCAAGGACCGGACGGAATGGCATAATATCGTGATTTTCAACGAGAATCTCGCGAAGATCGCCGAGCAATATTGCAAGAAGGGCACCAAGGTTTACCTCGAGGGCCAGCTTCAGACGCGCGAATATACCGATCGCGACGGCAATCAGCGCAAGGCGACGGAAATCGTGTTGCAACGCTTTCGCGGCGAACTCACGCTGCTCGACAGCAAGGGCGGCGGCCGGAGCGATAGCGACGAGTCCTACGGGACCGACGCCAGTTCCGGCGGCGCGAGCTTCGGCCGGACCGCGCCGGTCCAACGCAGCGCGCCCGATCGCCGTCCGGCCGCGGCGGGCGGCGGGCGGATGAACGAGATCATCGACGACGACATTCCGTTCTAGCGGGCGGTCCGTGGGCGTTCGTCGACGAAACTCTCGGGTCCTCGGGCTCGGAATGTCTCGTCGTCCCGATGAAACCTGGGTGGCCGTCGAGGGCTCAGCTTTGGTCGTCGAACCGGGGCCGGCCTGATGATCCTTAATCCTTCAACTATCTCGGTTCAGGGTTTTGTTCAGATCCGTGTCCACGCCCGCGAGGTCCCGGTCCTCGGGGGCCAAAACATCGGCGACCGCGTTCAATCGCTTCCACGACGGGTCGGGCGCGCCGCCGCCATCGGTCGGCACATAGGCTGATTCTTCGACGAGCTGCATTTTGTGCACGTAGCGCGGACAGTTCGAAAAAACGCTGTCCACATGGACCCGGACAATTCGCGACGCGCCGGGATAGGACGCCAACAGCGCGTCGCGCTCGTGTGCCGAGGCACGCCCGAGCACGCGCATTCGCGCCTGTTTCTCGAAATCGACGAACAGCAGAGCGACCCGCCGCGTATCGTCGATATTGCCGATGGAAAGATGCATGCCGTTGCCGTCGTAGTCGGGGAAGGCCAGGGTCTCGTCGTCGATGACGCTGACGAAGCCGCGCGCGCCACCCTTGTAGGAGCATTGCGGTTGATCGTGGGCGTCGTTGGTGGCGAGGAACACCATGTTCTGACGCGCTACGAATGCCGCGTCCGCGGCAGTGAGGCGATCGTGAACGAGAACGGCCTCGAGGCGATCCGCCATCGGCCGCGAGCCCGCGCGATCTTGAACCTCGCGTTGCGCATCGGTGAAAAAA
>JARLIW010000086.1 GCA_031291515.1 Beijerinckiaceae bacterium
CGTTGGCGCGCGCGCGCCCACCGTTGCCGTTGGCATATATCATGCTAGCACGACCTTAGCCTTCGGGGGCGCAATCCCCTCCGGTCGATCCCTGGATTTCTCATCTTGAACGAACGAGAGACTCTGAATGACGAAATATAAGCTCGAGTACATTTGGCTCGACGGCTACACGCCCGTGCCAAATCTGCGCGGAAAGACGCAAATCAAGGAATACGACAGCTTTCCGGTTTTGGAGCAGCTTCCGTTGTGGGGCTTCGACGGCAGTTCGACGCGGCAGGCCGAAGGCAGGAATTCGGACTGCATCCTCAAGCCCGTGGCGATTTACCCCGACAGCGAACGGAAGAACGGCGCCGTCGTCTTGTGCGAAGTCCTTCAGCCGGACGGCGTGACGCCGCATCCGTCGAACGGTCGCGCCACCATTCTCGACGATCCGGGCGCCTGGTTCGGGTTCGAGCAGGAATACTTCTTCTATAAAGACGGTCGGCCGCTCGGCTTCCCGACCTCGGGCTTTCCGGCGCCGCAGGGTCCGTATTACACGGGCGTCGGCTATTCGAACGTCGGCGATGTCGCGCGCAAGATCGTCGAGGAACATCTCGACATCTGTCTCTATGCCGGCATCAATCACGAAGGCATCAATGCCGAAGTGGCGAAGGGCCAGTGGGAGTTCCAAATCTTCGGCAAGGGCTCGAAAAAGGCCGCCGACGAAATGTGGGTCGCCCGGTACTTCTTGCAGCGCCTGACTGAAAAGTACGGCATTGACATCGAATATCACTGCAAGCCGCTCGGCGACACCGATTGGAACGGCTCCGGCATGCACGCCAATTTCTCGACGACCTATCTGCGGGAAACCGGCGGCAAGGCCTATTTCGAGAAACTCATGGCTGCCTTTGACGACGCCCGCGAAGAGCATATCGCCGTTTATGGCCCCGACAATCACTTGCGTTTGACGGGTCATCACGAAACGCAGTCGATCCATACCTTCAGCTACGGCGTCGCCGACCGCGGGGCGTCGATCCGGGTGCCGCATAGCTTCGTCAACAACGGCTACAAAGGCTATCTCGAAGACCGCCGCCCGAATTCGCAAGGGGACCCCTACCAGATCGCGTCCGTGATCTTGAAGACCGTGGCTTCGGTTCCGAAGGACTGATGGAGGTGCCGCCTCTTCCCTTCGCGGGGAGAGGCGCGCATTTTCGCCGCGCGACGGAACTCTCGGTGTTGTCCCAAACCAATAGGGGCGACGCGCGATGGTCGCGGGGACAAACCACGCCGTTCGATCAAGCAACATCTTTCGGACGCTGCTTATCGAGCGAAAATGTTAAAAGGCTCCCCGGTCATTTGGCCGGAGGAGCCTTTCGTTTAAGGACCGGGGCGGGGCTAAATCGCGTCGGAATCGGTCTCGCCGGTTCGGATGCGGACGGCACTCTCGATCGCCGAGACAAAGATTTTGCCGTCGCCGATACGGCCCGTCTGCGCGGCCTTGCGAATCGCGTTGACCGCGGCTTCGATGGCGGAATCGTTCAACACCACCTCGATTTTGACCTTGGGCAAAAAATCCACGACATATTCGGCGCCGCGATAGAGTTCCGTATGCCCTTTTTGACGGCCGAACCCTTTGGCCTCGATCACGGTGATGCCGGCGACACCGGCTTCGTGGAGCGCTTCCTTCACTTCGTCGAGCTTGAAGGGCTTGATGATGGCTTCGATCTTCTTCATCGCCGCGGTCCGATCACGATATAAATTCTCCTGAGTGAATCCTATAGACGGGTTCCTCCGGCAAAGCACTACCCATGCCAGACGTTGCCGCGAGACTCGCCGTGGCAACCCATGGGCCTGTCACGCGGGACCCGTCGCAATGGGGAGATCCGCGCGCGCCCCCCATTCGGACCACGAGCCGTCGTAGAGGCCGATGCCGGATTTTCCCAAGGTTTCCAAGGCCAGGATCAAGACGGCCGCCGAGACGCCGGAGCCGCAGCTCGCGATGACGGGCCGCTCGAGGTCGAGACCCGCCTTGGCAAAGGCGGCCGCGAGCGCCTCGTTCGATTTCAGCTTGCCGTTTTCGTCGACGATGTCCCGCCACGGCAGATTGCGCGACGACGGGATGTGACCGGCCCGCAGGCCTGGCCGGGGTTCCGGCACGCTCCCCGCGAAGCGCGCCGCGGCGCGCGCATCGATAATCTGGGACGAACCCGATTGAACCGCCGCCAAGACCGATTCCGCTGTCGCCACCGTCGCGGCGTCGAAATGGGCCTCGAAGGTTTTTGGCGCGCGCGAGGATGGACCGCTTTCCGTGGGATAGCCGCCCGCGATCCAAGCTTTCAGGCCGCCTTCGAGCAGGCGAACGTCCTTGGCGCCATAATGGCGCAACATCCAATAGGCCCGCGCGCCGCCGATGAGGTCGCTGTCGTCGTAGACGACGAGGGTCGCGCTATCGTCGAGGCCGAGCGCGCCAGCCGCTTCCGACAACGCGGCTTCCGAGGGGAGCATGTGCGGAAGACTGCTCGAATGATCGGCGATCTCGTCGATGTCGAATCTCACCGCGCCAGGAATGTGGCGTGCGAGGAATTCCGCATGGGCGTCGCGATTCTCGGCGGGCAGAAAGAAACTGGCCTCGACCGCGACGACATTTTCGTCCGCGATATGTTGCGAAAGCCAGGCGGCCGTGACGAACGGGTTTGGGGTGCTCATGCGGGTCTCCCATCGGAGTGGTTGATTTTGCGTGCCGGGCCTCCACGCCACGACCCTTTTGAATCCGTGGGCGTTGAAGCCGCGATGTCGTGGCACGAATGGCCAGGACAAGCCCGGACATGACCGTGGCGGTCTCGCTCCTTAGACATATCCTGGATCGATCGTCACGGGTCGGCCGAGCCAGCCCGGAACGGGAAGCTTCTTTTCTTTCAAGAAAGCCGGGTTGAACAGCTTTGATTGATACCGCGCGCCGCCATCGCACAGGATCGTCACGATCGTATGGCCGGGGCCGAGTTCGCGCGCGAGACGGATCGCGCCGGCGATATTGATGCCCGACGAGCCGCCGAGCAAAATGCCCTCGTGTTCCGCGAGATCGAAGATCAGGGGCAAGGCTTCCTCGTCGCCGACCTGAAAGGCCAGGTCGATCGGCGCGCCGACCAAATTGTCGGTGATGCGGCCTTGGCCGATTCCTTCCGTGATCGAGCTTCCCTCGCTATGCAGCGCGCCGCGGGTGTAATAATCATACAGCGACGCGCCCCTCGGATCGGTGAGCGCGATCTTGATTTGCCGGTTAGCGGCCTTCAGCGCCAGTCCGACGCCGGCCAAGGTGCCCCCGGTCCCGACCGCGCAGGTGAACCCGTCGACCTTGCCATCGGTATCGCGAAAGATTTCCGGCCCCGTCGTCAACCGATGGCCCTCGCGATTGGCGAGATTGTCGAATTGGTTGGCCCAAATCGCGCCTTCCGGCAATTCAGCGGCAAGCCGCGCGGCGAGCCGGCCCGAAAGGCGGACGTAATTGTTCGGGTCGGAATAGGGGACGGCTGGCACTTCGATGAGCTGGGCGCCTTGCAGGCGCAGCATGTCCTTCTTTTCTTGGCTCTGCGTTTCCGGGATCACGATGACCGTCTTATAACCCAGGGCATTGGCGACCAGCGCCAGGCCGATACCGGTATTGCCGGCCGTGCCCTCGACAATCGTGCCGCCCGGCTTGAGACTGCCGCGCGCGATCGCGTCTTGGATGATTGCGAGGCCGGCGCGGTCCTTGACCGATCCGCCGGGATTCATGAACTCGGCTTTCCCCAGAATCGTGCAGCCGGTCGCCTTCGAGGCGGCTTGCAGTTTGATAAGCGGTGTATTGCCGATAGCATCGACGACGGAGTTGACGGGATCCATGGGGCTTTCGCGAGAATTGGGAGCCGCCGCGGCGGCAGGTTGACGCTCAAGATTACATATACTGGATCGCGGGGAACAGGTTTCTGTTTCCGCCCTTGAATAGAAGGAAATTTTCTCCGAAATGTATCGCGCTTCTCCACAAGACGGAATCGTCTGGATTACCGGCGCCAGCGACGGCATCGGCCGCGCCGTTGCCCTGGCACTCGCGTCCAAGGGCTATCGCATCGCGGCGACCGCGCGCCGCCAAGACGCATTGGCGCGGCTCGTGGCCGAGGCGCCGGGCCGGATCGTTGCTTTTCCCGGCGATGTCACGGACCGCGCTTGCATGGCCGAAATTGTCGCCGCCGTCGAGGCCGCGCATGGGCCCATCGCCTTGGCTCTGCTCAACGCTGGCGTCTATTATCAAGGCGAGCGCGCCGGCTTCGACGCGCTGACGGCCTGGCGCACCGTCGAAACCAATCTCGGCGGGATGATCTTTTGTCTCGATCCGCTGCTGGCCCGGATGGCCGAACGGGGCAGGGGCCAAATCGCGATGGTCGCGTCGCTGGCCGGCTACCGTGGGATTCCCGGCTCGCTCGCCTATGGCGCCTCGAAATCGGCCGTCATTCATCTCGCCGAGGGTTTGAAGCTGACTTACGAGCCGGAGGGCCTGACCATTCAGGTGATCACACCCGGCTTCGTGCGCACAGCCATGACGTCGGCCAACGATTACGCCATGCCGTTCATGGTGGAGGTCGACGAGGCAGCCCGGCGGATCGTCGAAGGCCTGGCCCGTGGCGGTTTCGAGATCACGTTTCCGAAGCGCCTGGCCTATGTGCTGAAGGCCGCATGCCTGCTGCCCAACGCGTTGTTTTTCCCGCTGATGGCGCGGGCGGCGCGACGGACGAAACCTTGAGACGCGCCGCTTCCAGCGCTCTGGATTTCATCACTCTCTTTTCGGTAAGTATATAACTTTCTGGTGCCTTCTTTCTCAAAGTTAGCGCTGGGCGTATACGGCTCCCGCACGCGTTACGAAAGGCACGGACAATGAACATGACTGGCAACACCATTCTCGTCACGGGCGGCGGTTCGGGGATCGGTCGTGGGCTCGCGGAAGCTTTCCATGCCGCGGGCAACCACGTGATCATCGCCGGCCGCCGCCGCCAGCCCTTGGAGGAGACTGTCGCGGCCCATCCGGGCATGGCCTTCGCTCTGCTCGACATCGAAGACCCGGCCGCGATCAAGACCTTCGCGTCCGAGGTCACCAGGGACTATCCGGCGCTCAACGTCTTGATCAATAATGCGGGCATCATGCGCCCCGAGGACGTTTTGGCGGGGAATCTGGCCGATGCCGAAGCGACGATTACAACGAACCTGCTCGGTCCCATTCGTTTGATCGCCGCGCTCCTGCCGCATCTGCGCCAACGGACGCAAGCCGCGATTATCAATGTCACGTCGGGATTGGCCTTCGTTCCGCTGGCGGCGACGCCGACGTACAATGCCACCAAGGCCGCGATGCACTCCTATAGCCAGGCGCTGGGCTTCCAACTGCGCGATACGCCGATCCAGGTGATCGAACTCGTTCCGCCGGCCGTCGCCACCGATCTGATGCCCGGCCACGCGGCGAATCCGAATTCAATGCCCCTCGACGCCTATATCGGCGAGAGCATGTCGCTCTTGAAGGCCAATCCATCGGCCCCGGAAATCTGTGTCGAGCGAGTTAAATTCCTGCGCGACGCCGAAGCCGATCACCGGTACGAGGCGGTGTTCAACATTCTGAACCAGGGTCACTAATTGCGCGAACCGGGCAAGCCGGGCCGCCTTGGGATCTTTGGTCGCGGGGCGGCCAGCCTGTTGTTCGCGTTGCGCTCGTCCGCTTGGCGTGCTCATAAAGCCGCTGTTGCAAAGGCGGCTTAGGCGATGTTCAAAAAGATCTTGATTGCCAATCGAGGCGAGATCGCGTGTCGGATTATCAAGACCGCGCGGCGGATGGGGATTGCGACCGTCGCGGTCTATTCCGAGGCGGATCGCGACGCGCTTCACGTGGCGATGGCGGACGAGGCGGTCTGTATCGGGCCGCCGCCCGCGGCCCAATCCTATCTCGATATCGACCGCATCGTGAAAGCCTGTCTCGACACTGGCGCGCAAGCGGTGCATCCGGGCTATGGGTTTCTGTCCGAGCGGGCGGCTTTCGCGATTGCGCTCGAGGCGGCGGGACTCGTTTTCATCGGTCCAAATCCCAAAGCCATCGAGGCGATGGGCGACAAGATCGAATCGAAAAAGCTCGCCAATGCGGCGGGCGTCTCGACCGTGCCGGGCCATCTCGGCGTGATCGAGGATGCCGCCGAGGCGATTCGGATCGCCGACGAGATCGGCTATCCCGTCATGATCAAGGCGTCGGCGGGCGGCGGCGGCAAGGGCATGCGGATCGCGCATGGCCGGGACGAGGTCGCGGAAGGGTTTTTGCGCGCGCGCTCGGAAGCGAAAAGCTCGTTTGGCGACGACCGCGTCTTCATCGAGAAATTCATCACCGAGCCGCGCCATATCGAGATCCAGCTTCTCGGCGACAAATATGGCCGCATCATCTACCTGCACGAGCGGGAATGTTCGATCCAACGCCGTAACCAAAAGGTCATCGAGGAGGCGCCGTCGCCGTTGCTCGATGCCGCCACCCGCAAGAGCATGGGCGAGCAGGCCGTCGCGCTCGCCAAGGCGGTCGGTTACGATTCCGCCGGCACGGTGGAATTCGTCGCCGGACAGGACAAGAGCTTTTACTTCCTCGAGATGAACACAAGGCTGCAAGTCGAGCATCCCGTGACCGAGCTGATCACAGGGATCGATCTTGTCGAACAGATGATTCTCGTGGCCGCGGGCGAGCCGCTCGATATTCGCCAGCAAGATGTCGAGCTCAAGGGGTGGGCGGTCGAGAGCCGTATTTACGCCGAGGATCCCTCGCGCGAATTCCTGCCCTCCACGGGCCGGATCACCACCTATCGTCCGCCCAAGGCGGGCCGGATTGATGGCGTCACCGTGCGGGTCGATACCGGGATCGTCGAGGGCGGCGAGATCTCGATCCATTACGATCCGATGATCGCCAAACTCGTCACCCATGCGCCGGACCGGGACGGCGCGATCGCGGCGCAAGCCGAGGCGCTCGACGGGTTTGTCATCGAGGGCATCCGGCACAATATTCCGTTCCTGTCCTCGTTGATGTATTCGCCGCGTTGGCGCGAGGGGCGGCTCTCCACGCGGTTCATCGCCGACGAATACGGCGTCGCCTTTTCGAGTCCCGAACCCGAAGGCGAATTGGCGCGTGTCTTCGCCGCGGTGGCTTTGTCGATCGATCATACGCTGGCTCGTCGTCGCCGGGCCTTGTCGGGGCGCATCCGGCCGGACGACCCGGAGATTTACGAGCGCGCGCGCGCCGTGCTTCTCGGCCAACAGCGTCTCGACGTTCAACTCGCCGCCGATAATGGAACGCTGACGATCTTATTCCCGCGACACAAAGAGCCCATCACGGTCGTGAGCGATTGGAAACCGTCCAATAAGGTCTGGACCGGCCGAATCGGCGATCTGCCGGTCACGATGGGCGCGCGCGCGATTCTCAACGGCTATGTCTTGACTCACGCGGGCCATGCCGCGCGGGTCCGCGTCCTGTCGAAACGCCACGCCGATCTCGCCGCCTTGATGCGGGAGCGCGCCGAGGCCGATACGTCGAAGGTGCTGCTGTGCCCGATGCCGGGCCTCGTCAAGGTCATCAATGTCAGCGTCGGCCAGGCCGTCAAGGCCGGCGAGCCGCTATGTCTCGTCGAAGCGATGAAGATGGAAAACGTGTTGAAGGCCGAGCGCGACGTGACGGTCAAGACGATCGAAGCCAAGCCTGGGGACTCGCTTGCCGTCGATGCCGTGATCATGACCTTCGATTAAACCAAGCCTGGTCGGGAACATGCCGGTTTATTTCGCTTACGGCTCGAACATGGACGAAGGGGTGCTGCGCACGCGTTGCCCCGGCGCCCGGATGCGCGGATTGGGGCGGCTCGCGCGGCACCGGTTCGTGCTGATGCCGAACGGCTATGCCTCGGTGCGGCGCGACGCGGGCGCCGACGTCCATGGCGTGCTGTTCGATCTCGCTCTGTCCGACATCGGTCCGCTCGACCGTTACGAGGATGTTGCCAACGGCCTTTACCTCAAGGTGTTTCGGCCCGTGGTGCGCCATGAAGGGGCGGCGATCCAAGCGATGCTCTATATCGGTAACGAAAATGGCGGCGGCGCCGCGCCGCCCGATTATATGCAAGGCGTGGTCGCGCAGGCGCGCAAGGCGGGTCTCCCCGCGGCCTATGTCGCGACGCTCGAAAAGCTCGCGCATCGGCCGGCCGAGGCTGGCGCTTCGCGACACCGCAGCTAAGGATTCAAGTCCATGTCTCTCTCGATCAAATCCGGCCTTGTTCACACGCGCGCCGACTTGCGGACGACCATCGCGGCCTGGCGGGCCAAGGGCGAGCGGATTGCCCTGGTTCCGACCATGGGCGCGCTTCACGCCGGTCATATGGCGTTGGTTTCGGAAGCGCGACGCCATGCGGATCGGGTCGTGGCGACGATTTTCGTCAATCCCACGCAATTTGCGCCGACCGAGGATTTTTCGGCCTATCCCCGCACGTTGGAGGACGACCGCCGCCGCGTCGACGAGGCCGGCGGCGATCTCGTCTACGCGCCGGAGGCCTCGGCGATCTATCCCGATGGTTTCGCGACGAGCGTGAATGTCGCCGGGCCGGCCCTGGCGGATTTGGAGGACCGATTCCGTCCCACCCATTTCGCCGGCGTCGCGACGATCGTCGCCAAGCTGTTGATCCAGGCCCTGCCGGACGTCGCTTTGTTCGGCGACAAGGATTTTCAGCAGCTTTGCGTGATCAAACGTCTCGCGCGCGACCTCGATCTGCCTGTCGAAATCAGGGGCGTGCCCATCGTGCGCGACGCGGACGGTCTCGCGCTGTCATCGCGCAATGTCTATCTGAGCCCTAGCGAACGTGCGGTGGCGCCCGCGCTCCATGCCGCCTTGCGCGACGCGGCTTCGGCGATCCGGCGGGGCGGCGCGCCCGGGCCAAGTCTCGACGCCGCCCGCGCGGCGGTTACCGGGGCGGGTTTCGTGATCGACTATATCGAGGCGCGAGACAGCGAGAGTTTGGCGCCGCTCGCCGATGGCGCGACGGCTGGCCGGATCCTGGCCGCCGCCAGGCTTGGCCGCACGCGGCTGATTGATAATGTGGCGATCGAGGACGAGGTCTAAAGGCCGGTCCCATCTCGGCCTTGCGCCGTCGAAATGTCGCAATCTTGCAACAGTTCTGATGCTGGGCCATAAAGCCATGCCGCACGGCGAGATGGCGCATATTTCCGCGCAAATGCGAGTGTACCTTCGACGATGTCAGCAGCGACAGCCGAAACGATCACACGGCCGCGGCGTCTGCTGACCCGCTTCGGGCCTTTTATCGTGGTTCTCGCGCTCGCGGTCGCGACCACGAGCTTCCTGATCTTTTCTGGCTACACGCCGCTGGCCCCGGCGGACAACGTTGTTCTCGGACTGTTCATTGCGAATATTTCGACGATTCTGCTGCTCTTCGCGTTGGTGGTGGTCGAAGGCTGGGCGATTGTCGCGGCCTGGCGGGCGGGGGCGGCTGGCGCGCGGCTCCATATCCGCGTCGTCGCGTTGTTTTCCGTCATTGCCGCGGCGCCGGTGATGTTGACCGCCTTGGTCGGCTCGGTGACGCTCGATCGCAGCCTCAACCCCGCTTTCATGCAGGACGTGCGCGGCTTCGTGCTCAATACGATCGAGGCGGCCCGGCTGTTCCGCGAGGGGCAATGCCGTTCGTTGCTGCAGGAAGCGCGGTTGACCGCGCTCGATCTCGACCGCGGCAAGGTGATGTTCACCGCCGACCGCTCGCTGTTTAAGGAATATTTCGCGTCGCGCGCCAAGTTCCTCGGCTTTAGCGCGGCCGCCTTGATGAAGCCCGATGGAACCATGATCGAACGCGTCGACATGGGGCCGACCGGCGGCACCGGCACGACCATCGTCAAGCCGGCCGATACGGATTTCGCGGACGCGAAGAAGAACGAGCCCTTGTGCCTGTTGCTCGACGAAGGCCGCACTTTCGTTGCGCTGCGCCCGCTCGCGTCGTTTCCCGACACCTATCTCTATGCCGCGCGTCCGGTCGATTCCTTCACCATCGAATTTCCCAAGGAGGCCAATCGGCTCGTCGTGCTCTATGACGCGTTCGACAGCCACCGGCGCAGCATTTCAATCGCGTTCGCGACGATGTATGTCTCGATTGCCTTGATCATGCTGCTGTCGGCGACATGGCTCGGCCTCGCCTTCGCCAACAGGCTGGTCGAACCGATCCGGCGGCTCATCAGCGCCACCGATCAAGTCGCCTCGGGCAATCTCTTCGTGCAGGTCGAGGTCGACCGCTCGGAAGGCGATCTCGCCCATCTCGGCGAAACCTTCAACAAGATGACCTCGGAGCTGCGGCTCCAGCAAAACCGTCTCGTCGCCGCCAGCACGCTGATCGACGAGCGCCGTATTTTCACCGAGGCGGTTCTGTCCGGCGTGCCGGTCGCGGTCGTCGGCGTCGGTCCCGCCGGCGAGATCACCACGCTCAACCCGTCCGCCGAACAACTGATTCCGCAGACGGGGCAGGGCGATATCACCGGCCAAAAGGTCGAGGACGTCATGCCCGAAGTGGCGTCGGTTCTCGCCGAGGCGCGGGCGAGCCAGCATCGCCTCGTCCAAGGACAAGTCTCGATCAACAGGGCCGGACGCGATAGGCTGTTCAACGTGCGGGTGACCAGCGAGCCTTCGATGCGGGCCGATAAAAGCTATGTCATGACCCTGGACGATATCAGCGACGTGCTCGATGCTCAGCGCACCGCCGCCTGGGCCGATGTCGCGCGCCGCATCGCCCACGAGATCAAGAACCCGCTGACCCCGATCCAGCTCTCCGCCGAGCGGCTCAAGCGCAAATATGGCCGCAACATCACGGTGGATCAGGATATTTTCTACCAGTGCACGGATACGATCGTGCGCCAGGTCGACGACATCAAACGCATGGTGGACGAGTTCTCGTCGTTCGCGCGCATGCCGAAAGCCACGCTGGAGCGCGACGATCTCAATGAATGCGTGCGCCGCGTGTTGTTCTTGATGCGGGTCGCCCATCCCGATATTACCTTCGAGGAGCAACTGCCCGGCGAGCCCGTGTTGATGCGGTTCGATCGGCGCTTGATCTCGCAGGCGCTGACGAACATCATCAAAAACGCCACGGAAGGGATCGCCGCGCGCGAAGCGCCGGAGGCCGCTGGCCATATTACCGTATCCTTGATCGTGGGCGGCAATGTCGAACTCAACGTCATCGACAATGGCAAGGGCTTCCCCGTCGAAAATCGCCAGCGGCTTCTTGAGCCTTACATGACGACACGGGCTGAAGGCACCGGCCTTGGTCTCCCTATCGTCGCAAAGATTCTCGAAGATCACGGGGGCGGTCTCGAGCTTCTCGACGCCCCCGGCGGGCACGGCGCCCGCGTCCGGCTTTTCTTTCCCAATCGCGACGCGGCGCGCGGCGCGCATTCTTCCGATGAACCCGCCCTCGTGGCAGCAAATGAAACGGCTTGAACGGACCCATGGCGAGCGACATCCTCATCGTCGATGACGAAATCGATATTCGTGAGATCGTCTCCGGAATCCTCTCGGATGAAGGTCACGGCACGCGGACGGCTAAAAATTCGGACGAGGCCTTGGCGGCTATCGAGGCGAGGCGGCCGAGCCTCGTGTTTCTCGATATTTGGCTCCAGGGGTCGCGGCTCGACGGTCTCCAGGTTCTGGAGATCGTCAAGAAGCAGAACCCGAACCTGCCGGTGGTGATGATTTCGGGGCACGGCAATATCGAGACCGCGGTGTCGGCGATCAAACTCGGCGCTTATGATTTCATCGAAAAGCCGTTCAAGGCCGACCGCCTCGTCCTGGTCGCCGAACGCGCGCTCGAAAATTCGCGCCTCAAGCGCGAAGTGAGCGAACTGAGGACCCGCGGCGGCGACGTCACCAAAATGGCGGGCAAGTCGACGTCGGTGAACCAGCTTCGCCAGGTCATCGAACGCGTCGCGCCGGCCAATTCGCGCATCCTGATCACGGGGGCGCCGGGGTCCGGCAAGGAATTGGCGGCGCGGATGATCCACGAAGCGTCGGCGCGGTCGAGCGGGCCGTTCGTCGTCGTCAATTCGGCGACGATCACGCCCGAAAACATGGAAACCGAACTGTTTGGCGCCGATGCGGTCAATGGCGCGGGACGCCTTGTCGGCAAGCTCGAGGAGGCCCATCTCGGCACGCTCTATTTCAACGAAATCGCCGACATGCCGAAGGAGACCCAGGGCAAAATCCTGCGCGTTCTCGTCGAGCAGAATTTTCACCGCGTCGGCGGGACCACGCGGGTCAATGTCGATGTCCGGATCATTTCGTCGAGTTCGCGCGACCTTGCGGTTTTGATCGCGGAGGGCGCGTTCCGCGAGGATCTGTTCCACCGTCTGTCCGTCGTGCCGATCCGCGTCCCCTCGCTTTCGGAGCGGCGCGAGGACATTCCCGAGTTGATCTCGTTCTTCATGGATCAGATGGCGGCCTCGTCGGGCATGCCGCCGCGGCGCATCGCGGCCGATGCGATGGCCATCCTTCAATCCCACGATTGGCCCGGCAATATTCGCCAGCTCCGCAACAACGTCGAACGTTTGATGATTCTGACCAAGGCCGATCCCGACACCGAGATCACCGCGAGTCTGTTGCCGTCCGAGGTCGGCGCGCTCGTGCCCGCCACGCCGACCGGGGCGGGCGGCGAAAAGCTCATGAGCCTGCCGCTGCGCGATGCCCGCGAAGTCTTCGAGCGCGAGTATCTGATGGCGCAGGTGAGCCGGTTCGGGAACAATATTTCGCGCACCGCCGAATTCATCGGGATGGAGCGCTCCGCCTTGCACCGCAAGCTCAAGTCGCTCGGGATCGATTAGGCCACGGGATCAACCAAGCCGAAATGGACGCTCTTTCCTTGCCGCCGCCGGAGGCTCCGCATGTCACGCGCCTGGGTCTATTCACCGCCTTTTTGAAAATCGGCGTGCTGGGCTTCGGCGGCGTGGCCGCCTTGGCGCGCCATATCCTGGTCGTCGAACGCGGGTGGCTCAGCGAGCGAGAATTCGCCGAATTGTTCGGCCTGGCCAGCACGTTGCCGGGGGCCAACACCGTCAATTTGGCCACCATGTTGGGAGACCGCGCGGCCGGCTTGACGGGCGTGCTCGCGGCGCTCGCGGGCTTGGTCGGCGCGCCGCTCGTCATCTTGGTCGCGATCATCCTTCTTTACAGCCGCTTCGCGGACGTGCCCGATGTTCGGGCGGCGCTGACAGGCGCGGCCGCCGCGACGGCCGGCCTTGTCTTGGGCACGGCCCTGAAGCTTTTGCGCGGACTCGAGCCCGATGCGGTGATGGTTGTCGTCGTCGCCGTTGTGTTCGCGGCCACGGCCCTCGCGCGGCTCCCCATTTTTCTCGTTCTTGCCGTTACGATCCCGTCGTGCCTGCTCCTGGCGTTTTGGCGGAACCGGCGGCGCGGACGATGAGCATCCTGCTCCAGCTGCTCCTGACCTTCGGCGTCCTTTCGTTGCTGTCGATTGGCGGCGCCAATGCGACCTTGCCCGAGATCCATCGCCAAGTGGTCGATCAACTCCACTGGATGAACGACGCGACCTTCGTGAAGCTCGTCGCGATCGGGCAGACGGCCCCCGGACCCAATGTTTTGATCGTGAGCGTGATCGGCTGGCAGGCCGCCGGTCTCGCCGGCCTTTTGGCCGCGACCGTCGCGATCATTCTCCCGTCCTCGACGCTCGCCATCGTCGTAAGCCGTTTCATGACGCGATACGAGGCCAAGGAGTCCGTGATCCTGGTGCGGCGCGGTCTTGCGCCGGTTGCGATCGGCTTGATGCTCGCAAGCGGCGTTGTCATGACGAAGGCCGCCTATGCGGGTGTTCTCACCCTTGTCATCGCCGGGGCCACTTGCGCGGCGATTTATTTTACCAAGGCATCGCCGTTATGGGGGATCGCCGCCGGCGCGATCCTCGGGATTGGCGCCCATCGCCTTGGCTTCTTGTCTTGAGATCGGAGGGTTCCCGGTGAGCCGCATCGCTTATGTCAACGGTCGCTACACGCCGCTCGCGCAAGCGCGCGTTCATATCGAGGATCGCGGCTATCAATTCGCCGACGGCGTCTACGAGGTCGTCGAAGTCTTTCAGGGCGCCCTGATCGACGAGCAGCGCCATCTCGACCGGCTCGCGCGTTCGCTGCGCGAATTGCGGATCGCCGCGCCCTTGGGAGACGGCGCGTTACGGATCGTGCTGCGCGAGATCATCGCGCGCAATAAACTCCGGGACGGATTCGTCTATCTCCAGGTGACGCGCGGCGTGGCGCGGCGCGATCATTTCTTCCCGGATCCGCCGCCACGCCCCAGCCTCGTCGTCACCGCGCGCTTGAACGATCCGGCCAAGATCGAGGCAAAGGCCGCGCACGGCATCGGGGTCACCAGCATGCCGGACCTGCGCTGGAAACGGCCCGACATCAAGACCATCAATCTGATCGCGAACGTCCTGGCCAAGCAAGCGGCCAAGGAGCAGGGGAGCAGCGAAGCCTGGCTGATTGGCGACGATGGCATGATTACGGAGGGAGGCTCTTCGAACGCGTGGATCATCACGCCGGATGGCACGCTCGTCACCCATCCCGTCAACAACGGGATCTTGAGCGGGGTCACCCGCGCGACGCTCATGACTCTCATCGGCTCCCTCGGGCTGCGCGTCGAGGAGCGGCGGTTCAGCTTGGCGGAAGCGCATGCCGCGCGCGAGGCCTTCGTCACCAGCGCGACCTCGCTCGTCACGCCCGTCGTCTCGATCGATGGGAGCCCCGTCGGCGATGGCAAGCCGGGACCCGTCGCCTCTCGCTTGCGCGAGCGATTTCACGTGATCGCGCCACGGACCCGCTAAAGCGCGGCTGTATGACACCGGGATCCCGCAATTCAAATGACGCGCTGCTCAGGTGTCTTTGAAGCTTATGGTTAAGAAACGATAGCACCTCCCGCATCATAAAGCTGGATTTCATGGAATCGCTCTAAGTATTTGTCGTGATTTCTACATATATTGTTTTTATGATTGTCGCCGGTGCCGCATGAGATTGACGATGGACTAATGGGGCAAAGGCCTTTCCTTTCGATCCGCTTGTTGCGCTAACGGCTACGCCTTGGAGAAATAAGTCTAATGCGGCTTTTGGTATTCGCTGGAATATTAACCTGTTTTATGAAACGATGCGGTTGCTTCTGACGTTAGACCGCCGTTCCGGTTGTATCGGGGGCGTGGCATGGATCTTTTGTCGAAGGCGATGGTAAAAGACAGGCTGGCGATTTACGGAAAGGTATGCCATCGAACGAAAATCCGGTAGTCCATCAATTGGATTCCGCGCGGGCGGCCGAGCTTCCCTGCAAAGCTGGCGGATGTTCTCCGGATGAGCGCTTCAGGCAATAAACGAACCTACGATAACTGAGCGCCGCGGTGGCGGCGCTGCCCAATAAAAGCGTCGAAACGGCGCCAAAAAAGAGACCAGGACAAATCCCATGGCAACCGAACGTACTCAAAACTTGCAAGATACGTTTCTGAATTATCTCAGGAAAAACAAAGTTCCCCTCACAATTTTCCTCGTCAATGGCGTTAAACTACAAGGCGTCGTCACTTGGTTTGATAACTTTTGCCTTTTATTGCGGCGGGACGGTCATTCGCAGCTTGTCTATAAGCATGCAATTTCAACGATCATGCCAGGACATCCGATCCAAATGTTCGAGCCAGGCGAGGACCCGCAGATCGCCCCTTGAAGAAGCCGCGACAATTGCGATCTATAGGAGACGGGTGTTACAGCTCCCCGGTTACAATGGACAGGATTTGATTGGAAGACATCGATAGCGCCGGGCTCGATCACACGGCGGCCGCCCGGGCCGCGGCGTCGACACGGGCGTTCGTACTCGGCCCGTACCTCAATCCTTACGCGAAACGAGCGGCCGATACGAAGCTATCGTCTTCGGCGCTCGAACCGGGACGGTCCTCCGAAGCGCGGATTGCCGAAGCCGCGGGTCTCGCCCAGGCGATTGATCTCGATGTCGTCGATGCGCTCGTGATCCCGCTGTCGCAGATTCGCCCCGCGAGCTTCCTCGGGAAGGGCAAGGTCGAGGAAATCGCCTCGCGCGTGAAGGAGGAGGACATTGGCCTCGTTTTCATGGATTGCGCTCTTTCGCCCGTGCAACAGCGCAATCTCGAAAAGGCCTTTGCGGCCAAGGTGATTGACCGGACCGGCTTGATCCTCGAAATTTTCGGCCGGCGCGCCCGTACACGAGAAGGGTCGCTGCAAGTCGAGCTGGCGCATCTCGCCTATCAGAAATCACGGCTCGTGCGGTCGTGGACCCATCTCGAACGTCAACGCGGCGGGTTCGGCTTCCTCGGCGGCCCCGGCGAAACGCAGATCGAGACCGACCGGCGCTTGATCTCCGAGCGCATGGTGAAGATCGAAGGCGAGCTCGACAAGGTCAAGCGGACGCGCTCGCTTCACCGCAAGACGCGACGCGACGTGCCCTATCCCATCGTCGCCCTGGCCGGTTACACCAATGCCGGAAAATCGACGCTGTTCAACCGGTTGACCCGCGCGACGGTGCTTGCTGAGGATATGCTGTTCGCGACCCTCGATCCAACGTTGCGAATTCTCAAACTGCCCCATGGGTCCCGTGTCCTGTTGTCCGACACGGTCGGCTTTATTTCGGACCTGCCGCCGATGCTGGTCTCGGCCTTCCGAGCCACCTTGGAAGAGGTTTTGGAAGCCGACGTGATCCTTCATGTCCGTGATATTTCGCATGAGGACACCGAGGCCCAGAGCGCCGACGTCGAACAGATTCTCGGCGACCTCGGGATCGAGACGAGCGATCCGCGCTTGCTCGAAGTTTGGAACAAGAGCGATCTGCTCGATCCCGATCAAGTCGCCGCGCTTGCCAACACGGCGCGCCGCCGCGGCGAGGGCTCCCGCGCCGTCGTCGTCTCCGCGCTGACGGGGCAGGGCGAAGAGACCTTGCTCGCGGAAATCGAACAGCGGCTCGCCAAGGGCCGGCCGCTCTTCGAGATCACGTTGGATTCGGCGGACGGGCAGGGGCTGAGCTGGCTCTACGAACATGCCGAGGTTTTGGAACGCGAGAGTGACGAGGAGGGCGCGATGACGCTGCTCGTGCGCGTTCCGCAAGAACGCGCCCAGCAAATCAGCCGCCGATATCCGCGCGCGATCGAGGCCTTGCCGGGACAGGAGCGCGCGGCCTTGGCGCTGGGAGCGGCGTAAAGTTTTTACGCCATGATATCGGCGAGCGCCTGTTGCAGCGGGAGCCGGATGTCCTTTGTTCTTATAAAATCGTGGCCCGCGAGTTCGAGTTTTTGGCGTTCGCGCTCGTCGTTCAGCAGCTCCTCGACCGTTGCGAGCAAGTGATCGGGATGGCAGAAGCGCACGGCCCGGTCGAGGTCGTCCTCGATGCCGAGGTCCGGCCCGGCAAGCGCGACCACCGCCTTGGAATTCGCGAGGAGATAGGAAACACGGACGACCTCGAAGATACGGCTCTGTTGGTAGAGCGTGACGTTGAGAACGATCTTGGATCTGGCGATCAAATCGTCGCGGGCGCTTCCATAGAGGCCGCTGACAAAAACTGTCGAATAACCCGCGTTTGACAACGCATGAAAGGCGAGAAGTCGCTCCGTCCCCGTGATGCCGTAAATCAACACGTCAATGTCTTGCGGGTCCTGTTTGCCGATGCGCTGGAGAACCGGAGCAAAGCTGACCGGAACAATTTTGACCGGCCGTTTGGGTCCAAGCGAAGCCCAGGTCTCGATGTTGAACTTGCTGTAATCCCAAATCTGAAAACGCTGGGCGCAGACATGAGATTGTGGCCTCAGCACGTCTGGCGCGTATCCTCTGATCTGCTCGAGGTGATAGATTATCGTATTCGCCCCAAGGCTATTCAGGTCGTCGACCGACATGACTTGGGCGCCAAAAATAATATTGATCGCGGTGTGAGACACGGCATTCAAGGCATAGGTTACGTCGTGACCAAAGGCCTGGAGGCCCCATGCAACGGTGTCGATGACGTCTTTGTAACCGTTCAACCCATGCATACGGGGATTTGGGACGATATGAGCGAGATGGAATTTCACTCGCGTTCTCTCTATCGGGTCGATTTCGATCTGTTCGATAACGCCATAGGCGGTGTTCCCTGCGATTTTGCGACGTGCACGCGCAGCCGACGCGACGATCGGCCATGGTTCGCCGGACCCTCGGTTTGATCCTTGCAAAAAATGCTTTCGCCGGGAATCACGCGACTGGCGTCAAATGGCAAGTCGGCGCATCAAATTTACGTTAGATCGTCTGCCTAGGCCGCGATCCGCTCGACAGGTTCGGGACGCGCTCCCATTGCGAGGCAGGAATGAGACGTTTCCGAGGGCCGCATGGCCGTTGGTTTTACGCCGTGGTTCTCGGCGGAGCGGTCATCGCGGGGGTGTCGAGCGTCACGCGGGCCGGGGATGTCGCGCTCAAATATCCGATCAAGCTCGCGGTCTTTGATTTCGAACTCGATGATTTCAGCGCGGGGGGGCCGATCGCGGGCGAAAGTCCCATCGAAACCGCGCGGCTGCATGCCGTGACGCTCCAAGCCCGGCGCGAACTCGCGGACTCGCCGATTTTCGAAATCGTCGACGCCGGATCCTCGACGGACGAGAGGGTCAAGACCCATTGGCTACGCAAGTGCAATGGCTGTGACGCGCAGATCGCCCAGCGTCTCGGCGCGGATATGTCCCTTGTCGGGATCTTTCGCAAAGTGAGCGTCATGGAGCAATCTTTGGAGATTCGCATTCGCGACGCGAAAACCGGCGAACTGATGAAGGTCGTGGGGACGGATTTGCGCGGCGAAACCGACGATTCGTGGCGGCGCGCCTTGGATTGGTTGATCAAGGACCGAATTCTGGCGCCCGAAATCGCGCGCCGGGATGGCCAGAAAACGTCGGAAGGCGCGGCGAAGTAGCAGCCCGCGCGCGGTCATGACGTCGGTGTCACGCGATGTTCAAAGTCCGCGCGTCTTCGCCTCGTCCCACAGCGCATCCATCTCATCCAGCGTCGCGGATTCGGGCGACGAGCCACGCGCGGCGAGCTCTCGCTCGATATAGGCGAAGCGCCGCTCGAACTTCGCATTGGTGGCGCGGACCGCCGTCTCGGGATCCGTCTTGGCGTGACGCGCGAGATTGGCGACCGCGAACAAAAGGTCTCCAATTTCGCCCGCGACCGCCTCGGCGCTCGGGCCGTCGAGCGCCTCTTCGATTTCGCCGATTTCCTCGCGAATTTTTGCGAGAACCAGCCGCGCATCGCCCCAATCGAACCCCACGCCGGATGCCTTGGATTGGAGTTTGACCGCGCGGGTCAAGCCGGGCAGGGTGACGGGAACATCGGCGAGAAGGCTCGCCTTTGAATTACCGGACCCGCTTCGATCGCGCTTGTCTTGGCGTTCCCGCGCTTTGATGCTTTCCCAATTGGCTTGAACCGTCTCGGGCGAGGCGGTCTGCAAATCCCCGAAAACATGGGGATGCCGACGGATCATCTTGCCGCAGATCGCTTGCGCGACATCGTCGAAGGTGAATTGACCGGCCTC
>JARLIW010000318.1 GCA_031291515.1 Beijerinckiaceae bacterium
AGTCAGGGTTGCACATGAAAAAGCCTTATGTTACGGACCCGTCGCCGAGCGGGGTGGAACGTTGGACATCACCTCGCATCCTCAGCAACGCATCGCTTGCTTGCAAATCGCGGACAATTTGTCTGCTCGATTTTCCTTAGCTCGCGACTGTGTCAATAGATTTTAGGGGCAGCGATTGGCGAAAGAGGAAACACTCGTCTCGGGAATGTCCGGGCGCTATGCGCAGGCCTTGTTCGAACTTGCCAAGGAATCCAAGACCACGGACCAAGTCGCGGCCGATCTTGCGAGCTTCCGGGCGCTGCTGGCCGAAAGCAGCGATCTCGTCCGATTTGTAAAAAGCCCGGTCTTTACCGCCGAGGAACAGGTCGCCGCGCTCGGCGCCGTCCTTACCAAGGCGGGAATCGCGGGCCATGCCGCCAAGTTTCTCAAGCTGGTCGCCACCAAGCGCCGCTTGTTCGCTATCGAAGACATGATCGCTGGCTATGAGCGTCTTTACGATGCCTCGCGTGGCGTCAGCCGCGCCGAAGTCACGGTCGCCGAACCTTTGAAGGACTCGCATGTCGAGACGCTGAAGAGCGCTCTCGTCGCCGTCGCGGGGAGCCAGAGTGTCGAAGTCGCCATCAAGGTCGATCCGTCGATCCTTGGCGGCCTCATCGTCAAGCTCGGCTCCCGGATGGTCGATTCGTCCTTGAAGACCAAACTCAATCTGATCCGCACACGTATGAAAGAGGTCGGCTGATGGATATCCGCGCCGCTGAAATTTCGTCGATCCTCAAGAACGAGATCGCCAGTTTCGGTAATGAAGCTGAAGTCACCGAAGTCGGGCAGGTTCTGTCCGTCGGTGACGGTATCGCCCGCGTCTACGGGCTCGACAACGTCCAGGCGGGCGAAATGGTCGAGTTCGAAAGCGGCACGCAGGGCATGGCGCTGAACCTCGAAAGCGACAATGTCGGTATCGTGATTTTCGGCACCGACCGCGACATCAAGGAAGGCCAGACGGTCAAGCGCACCGGCGCCATCGTGGACGTGCCGGTCGGCAAGGGTCTGCTCGGCCGCGTCGTCGACGCGCTCGGCAATCCGATCGACGGCAAGGGCCCGATCGTCGCCGATCACCGCGCCCGCGTCGACGTCAAGGCGCCCGGCATCATTCCACGCAAATCGGTGCACGAGCCGATGGCGACCGGCCTTAAGGCCATCGACGCCTTGATCCCGATCGGCCGCGGCCAGCGCGAGCTGATCATCGGCGATCGCCAGACCGGCAAGACCGCCGTCGCGCTCGACGCGATCTTGAATCAAAAATCGCTAAACCAGGGCACGGACGAGAACGCCAAGCTCTATTGCGTCTATGTCGCCATCGGCCAGAAGCGCTCGACCGTCGCGCAATTCGTGAAGGTTCTCGAAGAGCACGGCGCGCTCGAATATTCGATCATCGTCGCCGCGACCGCGTCCGATCCCGCCCCGATGCAGTTCCTGGCGCCCTTCGCCGGTTGCGCCATGGGCGAATATTTCCGCGACAATGGCATGCACGCCCTGATCGTCTATGACGATCTGTCCAAGCAAGCCGTCGCCTATCGCCAGATGTCGCTTCTGCTGCGCCGCCCGCCGGGCCGCGAAGCCTATCCGGGCGACGTGTTCTATCTGCATTCGCGTCTGCTCGAGCGCTCCGCCAAGCTCAACGATTCGCGGGGCGGCGGCTCCTTGACGGCATTGCCGGTCATCGAGACCCAGGCCAACGACGTGTCGGCCTATATTCCGACCAACGTGATCTCGATCACCGACGGTCAGATCTTCCTGGAAACCGATCTGTTCTACCAGGGTATTCGCCCGGCCGTGAACGTCGGTCTGTCGGTCTCGCGCGTCGGCTCCTCGGCGCAGACGAAGTCGATGAAAAAGGTCGCCGGCAAGATCAAGGGCGAGCTCGCGCAATACCGCGAAATGGCGGCCTTCGCGCAGTTCGGCTCGGATCTCGATCCCGCGACGCAGAAGCTTCTGGCGCGCGGCGCTCGCCTGACCGAATTGCTCAAGCAGGCGCAATTCTCGCCGCTCAAGACCGAGGAACAGGTCTGCGTGATTTACGCCGGCGTGAACGGTTATCTCGACCCGCTGCCCGTTGAAAAGGTGCGGCCGTTCGAAGACGCCCTGCTCGCCGCGCTGCGGACCAAGCATGCCGATCTGCTCGAGACGATCCGCGCCTCCAAGGATTTGTCCGATGGCTCCGCCGCCGCCCTCAAGGCTGTCGTCGAAAGCATCGCCAAAAGCTTCGCGTAGTTTCTCTTCGCGTCCCATCCCGCGACGGATGGGATGCCCCTGAACATCATGCCCTGCCGCGGCTGAATGCGGTGGGTTGGCCTTCGAGACGGATCAACAATGCCCTCGCTAAAGGACCTCCGGAACCGCATCTCCTCCGTCAAGGCGACGCAGAAGATCACCAAGGCGATGCAGATGGTCGCCGCGGCCAAACTGCGCCGCGCGCAGCTGGCGGCGGAAGCCGCGCGTCCTTACGCCGAGCGCATGGAAAAGGTGCTCGCGAGTCTCAAGAGTGGATTGGGCGCGGGCTCCAATGCGCCGGCGCTTCTCGCCGGCACGGGATCCGACCAGACCCATTTGCTCGTCGTATGCAGCGCCGAGCGCGGCCTGTGCGGCGGCTTCAATGCGTCGATCGCGCGTCTCGCGCGCGACAAGGCCAATGCGCTGCTGCGCGAAGGCAAGAGCGTCAAGATCATCTGCGTCGGCAAGAAAGCCAATGACGTGCTGCGCCGCCAGTTCGGCGACAAGATCATCGAACTGATCGAATTGCGCGGCATCAAATCGCTCAATTATGCGATTGCCGAGCCGATCGGCGCGAAAATCATCGAGATGTTCCATCGCGGCGAATTCGACGTCGCGACGCTGTTTTTCTCCAAATTCCATTCCGTGATCCTGCAAGTGCCGACGGCGCTTCAGCTGATCCCGCTGCAAATCCCGGCCAAGACGGCCGTGGCGACGGGATCGCGGGCGGCTTACGAATACGAGCCGGACGAGGAAGAAATCCTCACCGCGCTGTTGCCGCGCAATATTTCCGTGCAGGTGTTCCGCGCTCTGCTCGAGAACGCCGCGTCCGAACAGGGCGCGCGGATGAGCGCGATGGACAGCGCGACCCGCAACGCCGGTGAAATGATCAAGAAGCAGACGATGCTCTATAACCGCTCCCGTCAGGCTATGATCACCAAGGAACTCATCGAAATCATCTCGGGCGCCGAAGCGCTCTAAACCGCGACTGCCGCCTTCGTGCGCGCCTGAACTTTAAAGAGGATCGAGACCATGGCCGAAGCCGCCGCCACCAATAAGCCCACCGGGCACATCACCCAGGTCATCGGCGCCGTCGTCGATGTGAAATTCGACGGCCATATGCCGGAAATTCTCAATGCGCTCGAGACCTCGAACAACGGCAACCGCCTGGTTCTCGAAGTCGCCCAGCATCTCGGCGAACATGGCGTGCGCTGCATCGCCATGGATATTTCCGAAGGTCTGACCCGTGGCCAGCCCGTCACCGATACCGGCGCGCCGATCATGGTGCCCGTCGGCGACCAGACGCTCGGCCGCATCATCAATGTGATCGGCGAGCCGGTCGACGAACTCGGCCCGGTCGAGACCGAATACAAGCGCGCCATCCATCAGCCCGCGCCGTCCTACGCCGATCAGGCCACGGAATCGCAAATTCTGGTCACCGGCATCAAGGTCGTCGATCTGCTCGCGCCTTACGCCAAGGGCGGTAAGATCGGCCTGTTCGGCGGCGCCGGCGTCGGCAAGACCGTGCTGATCATGGAACTCATCAACAATGTCGCGAAGGCGCACGGCGGTTATTCCGTATTCGCCGGCGTCGGCGAGCGCACGCGCGAAGGCAACGATCTCTATCACGAAATGATCGAGTCGAAGGTCAATGTCGATCCGCACGAGCATGGCGGTTCGGCGGCCGGCTCCAAATGCGCGCTCGTCTATGGCCAGATGAACGAACCTCCGGGCGCGCGCGCTCGCGTCGCTTTGACCGGTCTCACGATCGCGGAAGATTTCCGCGACAAGGGCCAGGACGTGCTGTTCTTCGTCGACAACATCTTCCGCTTCACGCAGGCGGGCTCGGAAGTGTCCGCGCTTCTCGGCCGCATTCCGTCCGCCGTGGGCTATCAGCCGACGCTCGCGACCGACATGGGCGCGTTGCAAGAGCGCATCACGACAACGACCAAGGGTTCGATCACGTCGGTGCAAGCCATTTACGTGCCGGCCGACGATTTGACCGATCCGGCGCCCGCGACCTCCTTCGCCCATTTGGACGCGACGACGGTGTTGTCGCGCTCGATCGCGGAAAAGGGCATCTACCCGGCCGTCGATCCGCTCGACTCGACCTCGCGCATGCTGTCGCCGCTCGTCGTCGGCGAGGAGCATTATTCGGTCGCCCGCCGCGTCCAGCAGACCCTGCAGCGTTACAAGTCGTTGCAAGACATCATCGCCATTCTCGGCATGGACGAATTGTCGGAAGACGACAAATTGACGGTCGCCCGCGCGCGCAAAATCGAGCGCTTCCTGTCGCAGCCGTTCCATGTCGCGGAAATCTTCACGGGTTCGCCGGGCAAGCTCGTCTCGCTCGAAGACACGATCAAGGGCTTCAAGGGGCTCGTCGAAGGCAAATATGATCATTTGCCGGAATCGGCCTTCTACATGGTCGGCTCCATCGAGGAAGCCGAAGCCAAGGCGCAAAAACTGAAGGCCGAGGCTTGATCGGTTGCGCTTGAACATCGTCATCGCGGCGCTCCTGCTCGGTCTCCTAGCCGGCGCGTTCGCGGGATATGTAACCCGTCCGGAATCGGCGGAATTGAGAATTGGCCAAGTTTCGGTCGAGATCAGCAACAGTCAGGTTTCCGCCGGAAACGGTGGGGGACTTACCAATGAGCAGATGCAGCATGTCTTGCTGTTTGCGCTCATCGGCGGCGTGGCCGGATTGCTTGTTGGCGTCTTGATCGGCCGGCCGCGTTAATTTGGTTTAAGGGACGAATGCCATGGCCGCCTTTTCCTTCGAACTCGTATCGCCCGAAAAGCTCCTGTTTTCCGGTGACGTCGATGCCGTCGTCGCGCCCGGCGTGGAAGGCGAATTCACGGTTCTTCGCGACCACGCGCCGTTCCTGACCACGTTGAAGCCCGGCGTGATCGAGATCGATGTCGGATCAAAGAAGGAAAGGCTGTTCGTGCGCGGCGGTTTCGCCGACGTGTCGCCCACGGGCTTCACGGTTCTGGCCGACCAGGTGATCCCGCTCGCCGATCTGACCGCCGCGGCGCTCGACGCCGATATCGAGGCGGCCGAGGCCGTGCTCCAGGCCGCCGTCGGAAACGAGTCGCAGCGGATCGCTCTCGAAAAGCGCGACCAACTCCGCGAGCTCAAGGCCACGCTGAAGCTGTAACGCGACCGGTCTTTGCCACGCGTTCGCGGGAGGCGGGGCCATTCGGTCCTGCTTTTGCCCGATTTTTCGTCGATTGAGACCGAGTTCCGTGTTTCCTTAACAAGGAGGCGGTAACCTCGTCAGGAGCAACCCGACCAGGGACCCTTTTCTCTCGCCGAAAATGATTGCGTATGTCCGACGAAGCGCCCCGTCTCTTTCTCATCACCCCGCCGCTGATGGAGGCCGCGAGCTTCGCGCCTTTGCTGGAGGCCGCGCTCGACGCGGGCGATGTCGCCTGCCTGTTGATTCGCGCGGGCACGCGGGACGAGGGCACAATCAAGTTGATCGTCCGCACGCTCGCGCCTCTTGCGCAAGAGCGAGGCACGGCCTGCTTGGTCGAACATGATGCCCGTCTCGCGCCGCGCGCGGGCGCCGATGGCGTGCATAT
Organism: Beijerinckiaceae bacterium; assembly: GCA_031291515.1. Taxonomy (GTDB): domain Bacteria; phylum Pseudomonadota; class Alphaproteobacteria; order Rhizobiales; family Beijerinckiaceae; genus RH-AL1. The sequence continues at coordinate 5,857 of JARLIW010000318.1, forward strand.
CGACGGCGCGGGGCCGGAATTGAGCGAGGCGCTCGCGGCGCTCAAGCCAGACCGGATCGTCGGCGTGGGCAAGCTCGAGGGCCGTGACGCGGCGATGGAAGCGGGTGAAGCCGGAGCCGATTACCTCCTGTTCGGCGGCCCGGACGAGCCGGAGAGCCACGAGGCGATCCTCGAGCGCGTGGAATGGTGGGCGGGTATTTTCAACGTTCCCTGCGTCGCCTACGCGCGCGATCCGGCCGATGCCGGCGAATTGGCCGCGGCGGGAGCCGAGTTCATCGCGCTCTGCGACGGCGTGTGGGACCATCCGGAGACGATCGCCAGCACGGTCGCCGCTGTCGACGTGGCGATTCGAACCGCGCAAGAGGCGGCGCGGTGAACCGCTGGGCCGCCGCGCTCGTGGGTCTTGGCCTGGCCGCGCCGGTTCAGGCCCAGGAATTCGTGCCCGACAGTCCGTCGCCTTTTGGCCCGCCTGCCCTCCACACATTTACGGAACCGCCGGCTAAGGTGGGCGAGACGCTGCCGTCGCCGAGTTCGGTCGGGGATACGCCCTCGAAAGACCCCAATGCCGATTTGGCGTTCGGCGCTTATCAGCGCGGATTTTATGCGACGGCGATGCGCGAGGCGATGAAACGCCTGGCCAAGAACAAAAACGATGGCGCCGCGATGACCCTTGCGGGCGAGCTTTATTCGCAAGGGCTCGGAGTCAAGCCGAGCAATACCGAGGCGGCGCGTTGGTATCGACTCGCGGCCGCCGCCGGCGATCCCCAAGCCATGTTCGAACTCGGGACGATGATGCTGAAAGGCGAGGGCGTTCCGCAAGACCGCGCGGCCGCGAAGAGCTTGTTCCAGCAAGCCGCCGCGCATGACCATGCCGGCGCCTTGTACAATCTCGGCATCATGGCGTTGCAGAACAACGGCGTCGTCGCGGATTATAAGAGCGCCGCGACTTTTTTCACGCGCGCGGCGGATATGAGCGATCCCAGCGCCGAATATGCGCTCGCCGTGATGTATCGCAACGGTGAAGGCGTCGCGGTGGATCTGTCCAAGGCAGCGGAACTGATGAAGCGTGCGGCGGACGACGACAATATCGCGGCCATCGTCGAATATGGGATCATGCTGTTCAACGGGGTCGGCGTCGAGAAGGACGAGGCCGGGGCCGCGCGCTATTTCCTCAAGGCTGCCACGCGCGACAATCCGGTGGCGCAAAACCGCGCCGCGCGTCTGCTGGTCGCGGGCCGTGGCGTCAAAAAGGATATTGTCGAAGGGCTGAAATGGCACATCCTCGCCCGGTCGGCCGGGATCAAGGACGAATGGCTCGAAAGCCAGCTTCGCGCCCTGACGCCAAGCGAGCGGTTGGCCGTCGAAAACGCGGTGAAAGCCTATATCGGAAGTTAGATCGCGATTTGGCGGCCGATTTCGACGACGTTATCGGTTGGGAGCCGCATAAAGTCCGCGATATGGCTCGAGTTGCGCCCCATGGCGCTGAAGATGGCCTCCTGCCAGCGCGGCACGCCTTTGCCATCGGCGCGGGATACGACGGTTTCGTGGCCGACATAATAGGTCACGTCGTCGAGATCGATGACGCAGCCCAGGGATTTGGCTCGGCGAAGAACCGCCGGCACATCGGGCGTTTCCATGAAGCCGTAACGCGCTTCGCCGCGCCAGACATCCGGCGCGAGCTGTTCGATTTCAATCCGGTTGGACCTGCGCAGCCAGGGAACCGGCAGGATCGAAACGCGTAAGATCAGAATATGCTCATGCAACGCGCGGTTATGCCGAACATGCCAGGATAGAACCGGCGGCGTGCCATCCACCGTGCGCGTGAGGAAAACCGCCGTGCCGGGAACCCGTGGAATTTTTTCCGCCGCGACCTTGGCGAGGAACGTATCGAGCGGAATCGCCGTATCGCTGATGCTGGCGGTCACCGCCGCGGCGCCGCGATGCCAAATCCACATCAATCCATAGGTCCCGGACGCGAGCAGCAGCGGCACGTAGCCGCCTTCCGCGACCTTCGCCAAATTGGCGAGGAAGAACGCGCCGTCGACGATCATGAAACCCGCCGCGACCGCCCCGGCCGCGAGCAGGCTCCAGCCCCAGATTTCGCGCATCGCGATGAACAGCAGCGTGGTCGTCAGCAACATGGTGGCGGAGACGGCGATGCCATAGGCGGCGGCGAGATTGTCGGACTTGCCAAAGCCGATCGTGAGCCCGAGCGTGACCAGCATCAGCAGCCAATTGACCGTGCCGACGTAAATTTGACCATAGCCTTCCGCCGAGGTCTGGCGGATCGCGAGGCGCGGCAGCCAGCCCAATTGGATCGCCTGTCGCGTCATCGAAAAGGCGCCGGTGATGATCGATTGGCTCGCGATAATCGTCGCGAGGGTCGCGATGGCGATCAACGGAATGAGCAAGGCCGGCGGGCACAGCCGGTAGAAAATATTGCCGTCGGTGGGCGCGCCGTCGATCACCAGAGCCGCTTGGCCCGCATAATTCAGGACGAGGCTCGGGAAGACCACGGCGAACCAAGAGAGCCGAATCGGCTTCGGCCCGAAATGGCCCATGTCGGCATAGAGCGCCTCGGCGCCGGTCACGCAGAGAAACACGCCGCCAAGCACGAGAAAGCCGTCGATCCCGTGCGTGAAGAGGTAGACGAGGCCCGTCAGTGGATTGAGCGCCGCGAAAACGGCGGGGTGGTGAAGAATGCCGGAAATCCCCATGATCGCGATGATGGCGAACCAGACGAGCATCACCGGACCGAAGGCCTTGCCGATTTTCTGGGTGCCGAGCGGTTGGATCGCGAACAGGCCGATCAGGATCGCCGCCGCCATCGGCAGGATATAGGGCTTGAAAATCGGAGTCGCCATTTCGAGACCTTCCAGCGCGGAGAGGACCGAAATTGCCGGCGTCACCGCGCCGTCGCCGTAGATGAGCGCGGCTCCGAACAGGCCGAACGCGATGATCAGGGGGCGCTGTTGCTTCTTGACGCCGAGCAGCGACATCAACGCGAGAATGCCGCCCTCGCCGTCGTTGTCGACGCGCATGGCGACGGAGACGTATTTGAGCGTGGTGATGATGAAGAGGGTCCAGAGAACCAGCGAAAGCAGGCCGAGAATGACGGAAGGATCCGGCTTGGCGCCCGCGAGATCGAGGATGGTCTTGAACGTATAAAGCGGGCTCGTGCCGATATCCCCGAAGACGATGCCAAGAGCCGCAAGGCTCAGCCAGGGAAGGGGACCGCTTGGCGCGGCGGGGCGTTCAATCGCGAGAGTGTCCGTCACGTTTCAAGTCCCAAACGGTGCCACGGCACCTTGTTCGCCAAATGGAAATCTACTTTATGCGAGGGCCGTGACATGGCAATGGCGGCGGTCTTGGACCACCGAATTCCCTGCCTTGCGCTAAGGCTGGCGGGCGCTTTCGACTAAAATTTAAATTTGAGCCCGGTTTCGACCGTCGTGCCCGGATCGATGCCGCCATTCACGGTGCTATTGTATTTGTTTATCAAGCCGGCGGTGCTCATCGGCCCGTAATTCGGGGTATTGTTGACGCTCACTTTCCCGACGGGGGTAATGGCGCCTTCGCTGGTCGGCGCGGGATGCTCGACGCCAGGCATGGGAGCGAGCGTGGCGGCCTTCTCGTCCACAAATCCCGCCCTGGTGGGATCGACCGCGGCCCAAGGCTCCATTTCCTTGGGTTTGTCGGCCGGCTTTGCGTGGGTTGTTTTCGCGACGCGCGCCGGAGCGGGCTTCTTGAGCGGTTTCACCGTGGTTTTAGGCGTCGCATCGACGCCCCGCAGGCCGAGCGCGGCATCCGCGTCCGCGCCGATGCCCGCCCCTTGGGCCAGGCTCGGCGAGATCGTCGCCGAGACGCAGGCGACCGCACCCAAAAACCCAGCGGCAATTGTCATTCGCGACATCGTGCTTAGCTCCCGTTTGGGACGGACGATAGCTCGGATGTCCAGCCCGGTAAACCAGCCCAATGCGGGCTCCGAGCTGACCTGGTTCATCGTCGTTTTGACCGATCGCTGTCCGAACCCTGGAGCGGACCGACGCGGGCGGGCCACGCCCGCGGCCTTCCGAGAGGGCGATTGGGCGGCAAACGGCCCGCGCCGGCGACCGTGTGGGCCGGCTATTTTCCCTTGTCGGCCAGACCAGCCCACGCGGCAGGTCGCGTGGGGATCCCGGATCAGCCGCCTTTACGGCGCGAGCCAAAATGGTCGGCCCCTTCGGTCCTCCGCCGAGGCTCCGGCCCTTTGCCGCGCCGCGGGCGCAGGTCCGTTCCGCCCGCCGCCTTCGTCGCCATGAAGGCCGCGATGGGCGCGGCCGATCCGACAAGGAAAGCCGCGATGACCACCGACCACGACGACGAATTCGTGCCGCGCCACGGCTCATCCCCGACCGACCAGGTCCGCCACGAACCCCAGCTCTACGGCTACCGTCCCTTCAACGCCGAGCCCGATCCCAGGCCGCTTCCCGAAGCGAACATCCTTGTAGGCAGCATCTCCGACATCTTCGACGCTCTCGTGGTGGCGTTGGCCGACGCTCGCCTCGAACCCGACTGGACGAAACACGCCAAGGCCGCGCCGTTCAAGCGCAATGATGCAATGGTGGAGACGCTGCCGATTGGGGTGATGCACTTCCCCGGCACCGGCATCCAGGACAACCTCGCCGACAAGGCGAAGAAGCTCGGCATCCCGGTCTGGAAGTTCGGCGGCGCGTGAGCGCCGTCGCTTATCCATACAGCCATAACTGCGTAATTGCGCAGAGTTGGACTTGCGCCTCGCGCGCTGCCTAAACCGTCGTCTCGCTGCCCTGTGTCCTCTGGCGCCGACTATTCTGACTGCTCTGGACCTGTTCCGTTGAAATAAATCGCACTGGTAACTCTAGCGCATTCCCCCAAGCTGCCGCCGTGGGTCACTATCCCTGTTTCCGCTCGAGTGTGCTCATAAATGTGGAACGGTTCAAGCTCACGATCGGTAAGAAGGATCACGCGCTGCTGGTACTCTCCATTCAGGCTCTTCGCCAATGCAATTTCACCATCAGAAAATGGAGCGAGCTTTGCAAAAACAATAAATACGTCGAACCGCTTTCGAGGAAAGGCATCTGCTATTCTCCGCATGTTTTCCACATCCTTGGCATCGATCTGACCACCTTCGTTCTTGCACTCGCCCAAAATAACCTCAGCCCGGTCTAGAGACGTAGCCGGGATGATTCCCAAAAAGTCGATTTCACAGGCGGGCAGTTCAACCCCTTCCTTTGGTTCGACATCGATCGACGGAAGATACATCGCGTTGTGGTGGAACCCGTCGATGTTCACAGCAAGCTGTTGCAGGGTCAGCGCGACGGGGACCGCGCCCTGGGCGTTCTTCTCAAGGCCGAGCACGCCGGTCCGTCGATAGTGAAACTCACCATCTATGAGTTGGCGCGTCGCGTCGAACGCCACCCCGCACAAATCGCAAACCAGCTGCTGCCGCAGTTGGTCCAAGGCTGTCCAGCTCGCAAGCCTACAGCTCGGACAGATCAACTCCGCACCCAATCGAAAAAGGCTCTTATCGACAAGGTAGGCAAACACCATCGGTGCATCGAGTTTCGTGCCGAATGGGCGCGGCTCTATGTATAGATCTTCATGGTCCTTGAAGCTTGCAGCAGGGCGTGCGGGATCCTTTCCGCCAATGAGCTGGAGCGCCGCTCGCTTAGTGAACGTCGCGGTCGGACCGTATGTCTTAATGAGCCGTCGCACGCCTGGTATTTTGAAAACACGTGCTCCGTCCACACCTCCGAGCCGCGAGATAAGCTGACGGGCGATGAGTCCGGCCCCACTCGGTTTCGCCTTCAGCCCAGCAAGGTCGAAAATCCGCTCGGCCAGTTCGGAGACCGGCAATGCTTTGAGAAAGGCATCATGGTCCACGGCATCGGTGACAAGTCCGATCCGTTCAGGTTCGATGCGGAGTCTATCATGTTGAAAATTCATCGTCCTTGCGAAGAACTCGTTCAATTCAGGGACATACGGCGGGTGGAACGTGTGCTGCCCGCCTCTTGGGAGCCCACTGACGAACGAAAGTGACGCGACTAGGTGCTGGGTATGGAACCAGTTCTCGCTAGCGAAGGGCTTGTCGCTCAGCGCAAACGAAACACGAGGTTGGCCGCCGTCTTCACCCAACACTCCGAGTGAGGACGCCTCCCCTAGAATCATCATCGGGGGACGTACAGCACCGCCCTTCCAGGAATGCCCGTCTAACCCGCAAGCAGAGATCCCACCGTCCGGAAACAGCGCGATCGCATCTTCCAGTCGCGCCCGATCAGCCCAGACAGCAAGCTCGCGATGGTGTTCGTCGAGCTGCGATAGGCCTTGTCGCAAGCGACTCTCGTACTCCGGCCGCACAAGCTCATAGCGCAGCGATTGACTCGGATCGATAAATTGTACGGAAATATCGGCGGCGCGGAGATTCCAGTAACAGACAAGATCATCGATGCTAGAGGAATCGCCGACGAACAATCCAGGATAGTCCCAGCCCGGACGGACTGAATAGTGACGCCGCAAGCCAAGTCGTGAAATGTATGGGATGCCGGGGTGTTGGAGTATGTCGACCGGGATCGGCGCAGAACTACTCAAACTAATATCAATTCTGGGATGGGGCAGCGTCGCTCTGGTAATGATGTCGAGATAATCAATTCCGATATCGGTCGAAGCCGGATAGGCTCCTAGTTGCATCAGAAAGACATCAGCCAAAGGGTCGTTTGGATCCCAGCTAAAGGTTCGAACACCCTGCTCACAGAGCGAGCCCCAACCCGGTTTGTCGTGGCAATAAACAACTGCATTATGCACGTCGAGTAGGTGCGCGCGCCCGGGTGCTTTGGTATCTCGCAGAAACAAAGTGTCCGGAAAGTACGGCTTCATCAGATGCGGAAAGCGCTCCGCGAATTTTTGAACCTCCAGACTATCACCGAGTGTTACGATCATGTCTGCGCGGTAAAGCTCGACCAAGTCTTCTGCTTCCGGCCGATCAACGATCACAATCGGATTGAAGCGGCCCCCCCATAGAGTGTGAGAAAGGCGGATAGCCTGCCGGAAAGCTTCGCGATCGCCTGAGGCGATAGCCCATGCGACGCGCAGCGGCCGGTAGCAGATATCAACTCGCACGGTATCCGCCGTCATCTGCGCCCCCTTATTCACGTCCATTGGCCGGCGCGATCGCGTGCCCTGACGGACCGAGGACGGCCGAAGGTCGCGGCGGGACCCCTGATCGAATTTCTGCTCCCGCCCGCCATCCTGTTCGGCTATACTCTACAG
>JARLIW010000319.1 GCA_031291515.1 Beijerinckiaceae bacterium
AAAATAGAACATGGGTGGCTTTTGGTCGGTAAAGGTTAAAAAAATTAACGCGGGGAATTGCCTGTGCGGTTAAGGAAGCTTAAACAGGACTTGATCACGGCATTATGAATTGCGTCACCCCCAAGAGCACCCATGGTTGAACAGCGCGCATTCTCCGATCGCTCCGAGCGAGGCCTCAAAAAGGTCGGAGTGCTGGCCTGTGCCGCCGTCGCGATGCAATTGACCGGGTTTTCCGCTCCGGGGGGCGACGCGGCCAAGCCCGCGTCCCCGGCAAAGCCGGCCGCGGTCGTGGCCGGTCCGTCGCGCATCACCTTGCGCATCATTGCTTTTGGCTCGTCCTCGACCCAAGGTGTCGGTGCCTCGTCGCCCTCGGCATCCTATCCGGCGCAACTTCAGGCCGATTTGATGCGCATGGTTCCCAAGGGAGAAACCGTCGAAGTCGTGAATCGCGGCATCGGCGGTCAGGATGCCGATGACATGATGTTGCGCCTCCAATCCGATGTGATCGTGCCCAAGCCCAACGTCGTGATTTGGCAGACCGGCAGCAACGACCCTTTGCGCGGCGTACCGCTCGGCCGGTTCGAGTCCGACACGCGCGAGGGCATCAAAGCCCTGCGCCGGGCCGGCGTGGCCGTAATTTTGATGGAACCGCAGTGGTGCCCGCGCCTCGATCAGGCCGCTCACGCCGACGACTATCGGCAGGCGGTTCGCAAGATCGGACAGGATCTCGATGTTCCGGTGATCCGTCGCTCGGACATGATGCACCAATGGATCTCCGAAGGCCGGATGACGCGCGCCCAGATGCTCGCCCCCGACGGCCTGCACATGTCGGATAGCGGCTATGCCGAACTCGCGCGCGATATCGCGCCCCTGGTGCTCAAAGCGGCGATGATCGCCCCCACCGCGACTGCGGTCTCACGTTCCAAATAGCCGGCAAACGCAGGCTGGGGCGTGCTTTTTTGGCTCGCCGTGCAACTTTCGCCGGTTCCCAAGCTTAAGAGTGTACAACGTCTGCTTGGAGGATTGGTTATGAGTCTGCTTCTTCTCATCATTGTGCTCGTCCTCTTGTTCGGAGGCGGGGGATACTATGGTCATCGCGCGGGATATTACGGCGGCGGAGGCCTTGGGATCGTCGGTTTCGTCTTGATTGTCCTTGTTTTATTCTTGCTGTTTGGATATGGCGGGGGCGTCCATAGCTAGTTTTCGGCCGCGCCGCCTCGCATTTTGCGTGCGGTGCGGCATTCGCCGCGCTATTATGACAGAATAGCAAAGGCAGAGTCAGATCGATTCATGAGTAATTTCAACGAAGAACGCGTCCTGAGCGTCCATCATTGGACTGATAGGCTTTTTAGTTTCCGCACGACCCGCGATCCCTCGTTCCGTTTCCGGAGCGGCCAGTTCACGATGATCGGCATTCCCGTCAACGGGAAGCCGCTGTTGCGGGCCTATAGCGTCGCGAGCGGCTTTTACGAGGATGAGCTCGAGTTTTTCAGTATCAAGGTCCAGGACGGGCCGCTGACATCGCGCCTTCAACACTTGAAGGAGGGCGATACGCTCTTGGTGAGCCGCAAGCCCACCGGCACGTTGGTGCTCGATAATCTTTCGCCCGGCAAGCACCTCTATTTGCTCGGCACGGGCACCGGCCTTGCTCCGTTCCTCAGTGTCATCAAGGATCCCGAGACCTACGAACGCTTCGAGAAAGTGATCGTCGTCCATGGCGTGCGGCATGTCGCGGATTTAGCCTATAGCGAGATCATCACGGAGGTCCTCCCCAAGGACGAACTGATCGGCGAGTTGGTGCGGGATCAGCTGATCTATTATCCCACCGTGACGCGCGAACCGTTTCGTAACCAGGGCCGAATCACGGCGCTGATCCAAAGCGGCAAGTTGTTCTCTGACATCGGTCTGCCGCCGATGAATCGTGACGATGACCGCTTCATGCTTTGCGGCAGTCCGCAAATGATCGCGGAAGTGCGCGAGCTGCTCGACGCGAAGGGCTGGCAAGAAGGCAATCACGGCGAGCCGGGCCAGTTCGTGATCGAAAAGGCCTTTGTGGAGAAGTAGGCGGCCCGCCGTGACGGCGTCGGAATTCCCGCGACATTCGACGGCGCAAGGGCGCTGTCCGACACCTTTGCCGACGATTTCAATTCATTAACCAAAACGCGAGTCTTCGCGGCCTTGCGGCAAGCGACGGGTCTCGCGTTTTGCGCCGCGAAAGCGTGGAAACTGGTTAGCGGAGGCAAACTTTTAACGGTCGAACTTTAATCATAGGCACAGGGGATGTCCCACTCGTGGATCGAAACTGACGCTCTCTCGTTGCGTCAGGACAAACGATCCACCAGCCCAGAAACGCGTGGACCGGTTTTTTCCGACAGCGATGCTACGGTGTCGGGGCCGGACCACCAGCTGTGATTGAAGCGTGTAAATGCGTCCGAACCATCGTCAAGACAGTTCCTCGACCTCGCGGAGCGTTGGCCGCCGCCCGACCAACGAATCGAGCCTCCGCTCCGCCGGTCTTTCCGGCGCGCGGGCGCTGACCCGGCTGATTCTCTTGCTGCTCGAAAATCTCGGCACGATCGACCGCGACAAGGTGCGCGTGGCGCTCGAAAGGCAAGACCGGCAGGCCCGAGAGGGCGATCCCAACCAGTTGCATGTAAGGTACGAGGGCTCTTGGGAGCCCGTGCCGGAGACCTACCCGTCGGCCGTGTTTCTCGATTCTCAATGGGATGACGAGGAGCTTGAGCCCTTGCGGCTTCGCGACCCCGTCTCCCCACCAGCCGCCCCGGTCGCGCGCGGGCTCGATCGCGCGCCGGTTGCCCCGGCTCCCGCCCAGGCTGCCCCCGCCCAGGCTGCTTCTGAAAAGCCCGCGATGCCCGTGGATTACGGAAGCGCCTTCGCAGGCTTGACGCAGCCGTTGTGGCGCACGCCGTTCGTCGCCTTGCCCGGCGTTCGCTACGTGCGCACGCCCGATAGTCTGTTGCGCCGCGCCAAGCCGGATCCTGCCGCGGGTGAGCCGGACGCGCCGATTCCGCCGCTCGCCGTCGGCGAAGTCACGGCTGTCGAGCCTCAGCCAGATCCCGTGGCGACCGCGGACGCGCATTCGGAAGCCGCCGTCGCGCCAGATCCTGTGGCGCCAGTTGCCGGATCGCGGCGGATCAACCTCAAAAGCGGTTACGGTATCGAAGCGCCTCTGCCGGCCAATGACGCCGATGCGCGATCGGCGTCCGTGGAGCCGGAGACCGTTGCGCCGCCGGTCGCGACGCAAGCGCCGGATGTCGACCCGAATGCCCAGGCATTCGCGGTCGTCGTGCGCCCCAAGGCGTCGCGCGTGTCCTTGGCCGCGCAAGAATCGGTGGCCGAACAGCCGGCGGCGCCGCACTCGCGTGCCAAGGCTTCAAAACGTTCAATGGCGGATGGCGGCTGGGACTATCCGCCGGTGCCGCTTCTGGCGGAGCCGCGCAAGCCCCAGGGCCTCGCGATGACCGCCGATGCGCTCGAGCAAAACGCGCGACTGTTGGAAAGCGTGTTGGAGGATTTCGGCATTCGCGGTGAAATCATTCACGTGCGCGCGGGTCCGGTGGTCACGCTTTACGAACTCGAACCGGCGCCGGGGATGAAATCGTCGAGGGTCATCGGGCTTGCCGACGATATCGCGCGTTCGATGTCGGCTTTGTCCGCGCGCGTCGCCGTCGTGCCGGGCCGCAACGCGATCGGCATCGAATTGCCGAACGAGCGGCGCGAGACCGTCTATTTCCGCGAGCTGGTCGATTCCGACGCGTTTCGGTCCACGTCGCATAAATTGGCTTTGTGCCTCGGCAAGACGATTGGTGGCGAGAACGTCATCGCCGAACTCGCGAAGATGCCGCATCTGCTCGTCGCGGGCACGACCGGCTCCGGCAAATCGGTTGCGATCAATACGATGATTCTGTCGTTGCTCTACCGGCTGCGGCCGGACGAATGCCGGCTGATCATGGTCGATCCCAAAATGCTCGAACTCTCCGTCTATGACGGGATTCCGCATCTTCTGACGCCGGTCGTCACCGATCCCAAAAAAGCGGTCGTGGCGTTGAAATGGGCGGTCCGCGAGATGGAGGACCGCTACAAGAAAATGTCCAAGGTCGGCGTGCGCAACATCGATGGGTTCAACGCCCGCGTGACGCAGGCCGCCGAGGCCGGCGAGACGATCATGATCGGCGTCACCACGGGCTACGACAAGGAGACCGGCAAGCCGATCCTCGGCGAAGAGGCGCTCGATTTGACGCCGCTGCCCTATATTGTCGTCATCGTCGACGAAATGGCCGATCTGATGATGGTCGCGGGCAAGGAGATCGAAGGGGCGATCCAACGGTTGGCGCAGATGGCGCGCGCGGCCGGCATTCATCTCATCATGGCGACGCAACGGCCGTCGGTCGATGTCATCACCGGCACGATCAAGGCCAATTTTCCGACGCGCATTTCTTTCCAGGTCACGTCGAAAATCGACAGCCGCACGATTCTGGGCGAGCAGGGCGCGGAGCAATTGCTCGGCCAAGGCGACATGTTGCACATGCAGGGCGGCGGCCGGATTTACCGCGTCCACGGCCCCTTCGTGTCCGACGACGAGGTCGAAAAAGTCGTCGCGCATCTGAAAGCGCAGGGCCAGCCGGATTATCTCGAGAGCGTCACCGACGATGTCGAGACGGCGGCGGCCGAGTCGGGCGAGTCCGATGCCGATGGCGCCGTGTTCGACAAGAGCGCGATGGCCTCCGAGGACGGCAACGAACTCTACGACCAAGCCGTCAAAATCGTGCTGCGCGATAAAAAAAGTTCGGTCTCCTACGTTCAGCGCCGCATGCAGATTGGGTATAACAAAGCCGCGTCGCTGGTTGAACGGATGGAAAAGGAGGGCGTGCTCGGACCCGCCAACCACACGGGCAAGCGTGAAATTCTGGCCCACAGCCGCGCGCGGGTGATCCACGGCGCGGAACCCGGCGATTTGGACGACGAGGCTTGAGGCCTCGTCGAGACTTGGATCGGGCGGTCGCCGTCGCTAGGGCCGGCGGCTTGTCCGGTGGATAGGCCCAGGCTCCGGACCAGCCGCGTTGACACCCGGCGTTATGGGCCTCAAACTGGTCACGTCAGACATGATCGCGCCATCCGGGTTTAACCGGAGGCGCAAGGAACAAGACCTCCATCCGGGGTCCATGTCCGGCGAGGGAGGTTAGTGCATGCGGCCGGTTGATGCGGGACTCTATGCTGTGCGTGTGGAGAGCGGGAGTATTCAGGCCCGGCTGAGCGATCTCAAGCAATTTCTGGAAGATCGGTTGATTGGCGGCGCCGTCCTCGTCGAGCGTTTGCTGATCGCTCTTCTCGCGGATGGTCATGTGTTGGTCGAAGGCTCGCCTGGCCTTGCCAAGACCCGAGCGGTCAAACTGCTCTCGCAAGGTCTGCACGCGCCGTTTGCTCGCATTCAGTGTACCCCCGATCTGATGCCCGCGGATCTCACGGGAACGTCGATCTGGCGGCCCGACAGCGGCACGTTCGAATTTTCGCCCGGTCCGGTTTTCCATAGCCTCGTGCTTGTCGACGAGATCAATCGCGCCCCGCCCAAGGTTCAGTCCGCCTTGCTCGAGGCCATGGCCGAGAGCCAGGTCACCGCCGGCGGCGTGACCCATCCGTTGCCCAATCCCTTCATGGTCGTCGCGACGCAAAACCCGATCGAGCATGAAGGCACGTTTCCATTGCCCGAGGCGCAACTCGACCGTTTCATGCTGAAGGTCGAGGTCAGCTTGCCCGACGCCGCGACCGAGCGGTTGATTTTGGATTTGGTCGAAGGCGAGGCGGCCGGCGCGCGCGC
>JARLIW010000087.1 GCA_031291515.1 Beijerinckiaceae bacterium
GCTAGCCCACGCCCATTTTCTTGAACGTCTTCGAGATCCAAGAGCCCTGATCTTCGCTCGGCGCCAGATTCTCGCCCTTCAGGCGCGAATAAGCTTCCTTGTACCAAGGCGAATCCGGGAAATTGTGGCCAAGCACGGCGGCGGCGGTTTGGGCTTCCTGCGGGAGGCCCATCGCGAGATAGGCTTCGGTCAGACGTTCCAGCGCTTCCTCGGAATGCCGGGTGTCTTGATATTTGGCCAAGACGTTCCGGAACCGGTTGATGGCCGCCGTATATTGCTGCCGGATCAGATAATAGCGGCCAATCGAGACTTCCTTGCCGGCGAGTTGATCGCGTGCCACTTGCACCTTGTAGCGGGCGTCTTCGACATATTCGGATTTCGGATATTTCGCGATCAGCTCTTGGAAGACCGCGACGGCCTTTTCGGCGCGCTCCTGATCGCGGGAGACGTCGGGAATTTGATTATAATAGCTCATTCCCTCGATATAGGTCAGATAGGGCGAATCCGCTGAGTTCGGATACAGCGTGAGATAGCGTTTCGCCGAGCCGATCGCGTCGTCGAAACTTCCGTTCTCATACTGACTAAACGTCGTCATCAGCAGGCCTTTTCGCTGATATTGCGAATAGGGATAGGCCTTTTCGAGTTTGGAGAAGGACTTCGAGGCGTTCTCGAAATCGCGGGTTTTGAGCTCCGCCAGACCCTTGTCGTAGAGCTGCTCGGCCGGCGGGTCCTTGAGGACCTTCGTCACGTATTTTTCCGGCGCGAACCAATTCATCGGGTTGAGATTGTCGAGAAAGTCCGCGCGGGCCGCGACGGGACCGGCGAGCGTAAGAAACGCCGTCAAGACGGTCAGGCTCGAACGAGCCCTGGCGGAAGAGGGGCGAAGCAAAGACGACATGCGGTATATCTCACGATAGCCCAAGGGGCGCGCTGACGAGGCCGAAACCATTCCATAGCGCGAAACGCCACGCCACGCTACTCACAGCTGGCGCGTCGAGACGGCAATAATATGGCGGCGCTCTCGCAAGCGGCCGAATTCGGACCGCGCCGTTTCATCCCCGCGGACGTCAAAACGCGGGAACCTATTGATTTCAATAGGCTCCCGCGTCCGTGCGGATCGTCCTCAGCTTGTCTGGCGGCGAAGGAAAGCCGGGATCTCGAGCTGGTCGTCCTCGCTTGGCCGGGCCGGCTGGGACGGGCGGCCATGCTGGTCGAGCGGCTGCTGGCGCGGGATTGGACCCGAGGCCGCGGGCCGCTTGGCATATTCCGAGTGGACGGCGTTGGGCTGGGCCGGCCGATAGCCGGGAAGCTGTGGCGCGGACTGATAGCCGAGTTGTGGCATCCCTGGAGCCTGGCGCTCGGCCGTGGGCGCGGTCGCGATTTCGTCCTGGCGGCTCATCCCGAAAGCGGCAAGCCGTTCGAGCAAGGTCCGCCGCTTCACATCGGCCGGATTTTCCGTCTGGCTATAGTGCTGCTGGCGGATTTGGTTTTGGACCGGCACCGGCAGGTCTTCGATTTGCGGCATGCGCTGCGGACGAAGGACCGGCGATTCCGCGACCGGCGGGATGAACGGACCGGCATCGAAACGTTCGGGTTCGCGCGCGGCCGGACGCGGCGGCTCGGCATAGGTCGGGGCCGCGGGCGGCGCGACTTGCTGCAATTGCACGCCAGCCGGCACCGGCGCGGCAACGGGAGCCGACGCGGGCTGATAGAGCTGCTGAGGCGCGGGGGCCGGTGGCTCGTAGAAAGGAGCCGGCTGCGGCGCGGGTTCGGGCTGCGGCGCGAAGGCCTCTGGCGCGGGAGCGGTGTAGCGTGGCGCGATCGCGGGAGCCGGGGCTTCCGCTGGCCGGGCGGCCGTTTGCGCGCGAAGCCGATTGGCGGCTTCGGCAATCCGCGCCTCCGGGGAATTGAAGTCGCGCTGTCCGAGGGGCTGATCGATCCCGGTCGCGACGACCGAAACGCGCACGATGCCGTCGAGCGATTCGTCGAAAGTGGCGCCCAGAATGATGTTGGCGTCCTCATCGACTTCCTGGCGGATGCGGCTCGCCGCCTCGTCGACTTCATAAAGCGTGAGGTCGTTGCCGCCGGTGATCGAAATAAGCAGACCGCGCGCGCCCTTCATCGAAACTTCGTCGAGCAGCGGATTGGCGATCGCCGCTTCGGCGGCAAGGATGGCGCGCTTGTCGCCGGAGGCTTCGCCGGTTCCCATCATCGCCTTGCCCATTTCGCGCATGATCGCGCGCACGTCGGCGAAATCGAGATTGATGAGGCCTTCCTTGACCATCAGATCGGTAATGCAGGCGACGCCGGAATAAAGCACCTGATCGGCCATCGAAAAGGCATCCGCGAAGGTCGTCTTTTCATTGGCGATGCGAAACAGATTCTGGTTCGGGATGGTGATCAGCGTATCGACGGCCTTGTGCAATTCGGCGATACCGGCCTCGGCCACGCGCATGCGGCGCTGACCTTCGAATTGGAACGGCTTGGTCACGACGCCAACCGTCAAAATGCCCATGTCGCGCGCGATGCGGGCGATGACGGGCGCGGCGCCGGTGCCGGTTCCGCCGCCCATGCCCGCGGTCACGAAGACCATGTGCGCGCCGGCGAGATGATCGCGGATTTCCTCGAGCGCTTCCTCGGCCGCCGCGCGTCCGACTTCCGGCTGCGATCCCGCGCCCAAGCCTTCCGTGACTTGCAGGCCCATTTGAATGATGCGTTCGGCGCGCGAGGCCGTGAGGGCCTGGGCATCGGTATTGGCGACGATGAAGTCCACCCCGATCAGACCTGATACGATCATGTTGTTGACGGCATTGCCGCCGGCGCCGCCGACACCGCAGACCATGATCCGGGGCTTCAATTCCCGCAATTCCGGAGCTTTCAAATTGATCGTCATCTTCTGGCCTCTTGCGGGTTTGAGCGTCGGGGCGCTCGGTTCATCTCACGTGATTCGTGCAAGTTTGGAAATGGCCTCCGCGCCATTTTCGCGACCTGCGGCATTTCAGAAACTATCCTTGAGCCAGCGTCCGACGCGGGCCATGTAATTGTCGTTGTCCGGTTCGTGAAAAGATTTGGAGCCAACCGGCTGGAAATGTTCGATGCCGCTGACTTGCGGATAGACCAGCAGACCGACGGCGGCGGAAAACGCCGGCCCTTTCGCGGATTCCGGCAGGCCTTGGATTCCGAGAGGTCGTCCGATGCGGACTTGCCCCGAGAGGATTCGTTTCGCGGTCTCGGCCAAGCCGGCGAGCTGACTGGCGCCACCGGTGAGCACGATCCGGCGTCCGGAATGCGCCGGAAAACCCGCCGCGTGGAGCCGGTCGCGCACGAGTTCGAGAATTTCCTCGACGCGTGGCTTGATGATGCGCGTCAATTGCGATTTCGGCAAATGCGTCGCGTGGTCGCCGTCGTCTCCGACTTGCGTCACGGCGATGGTTTCGCGCTCGTCGGACGCGGCCACCAGACACGAACCATGTAGTGTCTTGAGCCGTTCGGCATCGGCCAATGGGATGTTGAGGCCGCGCGCGAGATCCGACGTGACATGCCTTCCGCCGACAGCGAACGCATCGGCATAGGTCAGATTGCCGCCGGAAAAGACACCGGCCGATGTCGTTCCGCCGCCGATATCGATGATCGCCGTTCCGAGTTCGGCTTCGTCGTCGACAAGGGCGGAAAGACCCGAGGCATAGGGCGTGGCGACCAGGGCCTCGATCGAAAGATGGCAGCGCTCCACGGCTAGCATCAGATTGCTCGAGGCGCTCGAATCGCAGCTCAAGACATGCATGGCGGCGCCGAGTTCGTCGCCGATCAAACCACGCGGGTCGCGGATGTTCGTCGCGCCGCCGAGCGAAAAGCCGGTGGGCAGCGAATGCAGGACGAGCCGCCCCGGCACGACATGCGCGTGGCAGGCTTCGAGCACGCGATGCACTTCGCTGTCGGAAACGGCGTGACCGCCGACGGCGATTTTCGCATCGAAGAATTGCGACGAGAGGCGGCCGCCGGTATTGTTGACGATAACGCTTTGAACCTGGACGCCGGCCATCCGTTCCGCCGCATCCACGGCGAGGCGGATCGCGCCTTCGGCCGCTTCCATGTCGACGACGGTGCCGCCTTTGATGCCGCGCGAGCGTTGATGTCCGATGCCGAGAATACGGCAGCGGTGGGTCCGGCCGCGCAGCATTTCCGAGGGCTCGATCGGCTGAAGTCGCGCAATCAAGCACACGATCTTCGACGTGCCGACGTCGAGCACGGAGAGAATGGCGCTGCGCTTGGCGGAGAGCGGGCGCATGCGCGGCGGCAGCGGACCTGGGCTCATGTCTGCGCGCCTTTGCCTTTGGGCTTTTTCGCGAGCGCCGCGTCCCTTGCGCTCGCGGC
The DNA here is from genome assembly GCA_031291515.1 of Beijerinckiaceae bacterium. Classification (GTDB taxonomy): domain Bacteria; phylum Pseudomonadota; class Alphaproteobacteria; order Rhizobiales; family Beijerinckiaceae; genus RH-AL1. Next base: position 4,372 of record JARLIW010000087.1, read on the forward strand.
GTCCTCGGTGAGGCGCGCCACGATCCGGCCCGGAATCCGCAGATCGATCGAAAGAATGTCCTTTTCCAAAATATGGCTGTCGTGCTCGACAAGCGCCAAGCGCGACAGAGCCTGCGCTGGATCCTTCTCCGGCAGGACGATTTCCACGCCGCTATTGGTCTTCAGGGTCCAGCGGCGTCCCGCGACATAGATGCCCGCGCGGATTCGCGGCCGCAAATCGCCGGCCGTGTCGAGCAAAGCGGTGTATTCGGCGATCTTTCCATTGGCGCCGACTCCGGTCACGAGCGGCAGACTCTCGTAGCGGGGATCGTGCAAATCGTCGATCACCGTGCCATCGGCCGAAATGATCGAAAGCGAACCATCCTTCTGCCAGAGCGCATAGGGTTGGCGCTCCTCCACTTCGATCAAGAGGCGGTTGGGGAAGAGTTTGGAGACGCTCGCATCCTTGATGAACGGCACGGCGCGAAGCCGCGCGCGTAGATCCGCGACGTTCAAAAAGATCAGCGAATTGCGGGGGCTGACGCCCGCAAGGGCCAGAATTTCGTTTTCGGTCAATTCGCGCGCGCCGGTGATCGTGACCGCCTTGATCGCGAAACCGGATGCTTTCGCGATCTGATCCGGAATCGTCCCTTGGCTTTGGATGAAAGCTGTATACGCGCCACCTTGCGCGAAGCCGTAGAGACCCGTGACCGCGAACAGCCCGAGCACCAGCATGGTGCCCGAATGCCGCCGGTGCGCGAAGTCGATCACCCATTGGATCAAGTCGTTGCGTGGATGCCGGCGCGTCGGGCGTGAAGGCTGACGGAACGGGGTCGAAGATGCTTGACCGAGTGTGAAAGCGGTGTCGCGCGTGGCCGCCGAGAGGGCAAACGGAATTGGTGCAAGGGCGTTTGCAGCATCCTTCAACGATCGCAGGAGGCGTCGTCCACCATCCATCTAACAAGCTCACCGAATGTTAGGCCAATATGGGCCGCCAGCTCGGGGACCAGGGACGTCTCGGTCATGCCGGGTTGCGTGTTGACCTCCAATACGACGAGGTCGCCCGTACCTCCGGGGCGATCGTCGTACCGAAAATCCGCACGGCTCACGCCGCGGCAGCCAAGTGCCTGATGGGCCCTTAGAGCCAAGTCTTGAACATATTGGTAAATATTTCCTTTAAGTTTTGCTGGAAGGACGTGAATTGATCCGCCCTTCGCATATTTCGCGTGGTAGTCGTACCAGCCCCCGTCCGCCGCCAGTATCTCGATGACGTCCAAGGCTTTTCCGTCGAAGACGGCGCAGGTGAGCTCGCGTCCGGCGACGAATTTTTCGACCAGGACCAGGTCGCCATGCCCCCATTCGGACGAAGTTAATTCTTGCGGGGGATGGGCGTGATCCTCGTTGACGATCAAAATCCCGACCGACGAACCCTCGCTGATGGGCTTGATGACATAGGGCGGCGGCAAGGCATGGGTCTTGGCGGCTTCGAACCGGTCGAGCGTCAC
>JARLIW010000320.1 GCA_031291515.1 Beijerinckiaceae bacterium
CGTCACGGTCGGGAGCTTCGGCAAGATCGGCAGCTATGGCAATGTCGACAACGAAACCTCGTTTCGCTACGGCGTGACGGATCAGCTGCGCCTCTCGATTGGGACGCTGACCGACTATTACGGGATCGACAATTCGCCCGGTCTGCCCAATCGCGGCATCGCGACGTTCAGCGGGTTGATCGGCGAAATGCGCATTCTGATCCTCGACCGGACGAAGGCGCCGTTCGGAATGACGTTTTCGCTCAATCCGCAATGGCGCCAGACCGACCCGGCATCGGGTGAAAAGACCGGCAATTATGCCATTCCGGCGACCCTGCTCCTCGACAAGGAGGCGATTCCGGACAAGCTCTTCTTCGTGGCGAACCTGATTTACACGCCGTCGTTCCTGCGCGTGGACAATTGGCGCGCCCATGACGATGCCTTCACGATGATCGCCGGAGGAAGTTACGCGCTGGGGTCGCGTCTCTTCGCGGGCGCCGAAATCCGGCACGAAAATCTCGCGCAAAACGGTTCGTTTATCGCCCATGCGTTGTTTGTCGGCCCAACGCTGTTCTACCGTTTCTCGCCGGTTTTCACGGCGAAAGTCGCGTGGGCGGCGCAAATCCCCGACGCGGGTTCACGGCTCGATCTCGTGTCCTACGAGCGCCACCAAGTGGAACTGCAGATCGCGTATAATTTTTGAGACCGTCTCGCCTCGGAAGGTCTAGGTTCCATTCGCCGGCGCCGCGAAATTCGGATTGATGCGGTGGGCGGCCTCGAAATGCGTCTTCGCATTGTCGCGCATGCTCTTTTCGCAATTTGCGACTTGTGTGAAAAACGCCCTAGCGCGAGAAAATCCTCTGCGTATACCGCTTCAATTGTCCCCGTGGAAACACGACGTCGAACACGACCGTGTCGACGCCCCGGAAACCGGGCGTGGACCGGTAAAGCACTTCGGTTCCCGGAACCTTGCGCAAATCGCACCGGAAGCGGATATTGAAGCTCGGAAAGTTGGGATAGTCGTGTATGGCGCGCGTCTCGATTTGCCCGTTGGACGGCCCAGAGACGACCGCGATCGAAGGCGCGCCGAAAGAGGCGCAGGTGGGATCGATTTGATAAAAGAATCCGACCCGAACCGTGCCGCGCGGCGGTTTCGGATAGACGGCGCCGGAGGCCTCCGCAACGCCGACCTGGGCCAAAAGCGCGGCGGCTAACAATGCGGACAGACTCAAATAACGCAAACTCGCAAAATGGAGCATGAGCAACCCTCGATTGAATACCGAGATGCTTAGCTCTTTGCCACGTGTTTGACTAGAGCGTTTTCCACAACAACCCCAAGCTTTCCGTGAGTAAAAATATAATAATTTGCTGAGGGGAGAATGTTTTTCCGCTTGGGAAACAGACTTGGGAAACAGAGCCAAACACAAACTCCGCCGCGCTCTCGCGTGGCCCGACACGCTTTTACCGGTTCTTGACGAGTCGTACCGCCCGAGCCACGCGCTCGAGACGAATATGATCTCCATCCGCGCCACCCCGTGGACTGGCGGATCACGCCAGCCTCAATACGCCGGCACCGCGAAATTCGGATCGATGCGGTGGGCGGCGTCGAAATGCGTTTTCGCATTGTCGCGCATGCTCGCGCGGCCCGGCCAATCCTCGGGCATGTCGCCCGCGACGCAGGCCGCCACGCTGCCCATCAGTTCTTCGCGCTTGAGGACCGGCGAGCCCGCGAAATCGGCGAAGCGCTTGCCCTCGCTCGCCACGCATCGCGCCACCGTGCCCTTGAAGGCGGGACCGCGGGCCTCGTCGGGCCAAGAGGCGAAGGGACCCGGCGGCGGCGTCACAAACCACTTTGATGGCGGCTCGTCGGGCAGCGGCGCCGCGGCGACCGGCGGGGCCGCGGCCAACAACGCCACGACAGCGAGAAGGGAGCGATGTCTCATGCGATTGTCCCGGCTCAGCCCTCGGCCGTCTCGCGCTGCATTTCCAAATCGAGCCATTGTTCCTCGGCTTCGGCGAGCTCGCCTTCGGTCTTGGTCAAAGCCGCGCTGCGGCGGTTGAATTCGGCGAGATCGCGCGCATAGAGGCCCGGATCTTCGAGCGCCTTTTGCAGCTTCGCCTTGACCACTTCGAGCGCGGCGATCCGGCCCGGCAATGTCTCCAAGGCATGCTTGTCGCGAAACGATAGCTTCTTCTTCGACACCGGCGCGGCCTTGACCGGCGTGTCGCTCTTCTTGTCGCGCGCGGCCTCGACCGCCGCGCGGCCTTTCAAGCCCTCGCCGCGCTGCGCCACCATGTCGGAATAGCCGCCGGCATAATCCTGCCAGACGCCCGCGCCCTCGGCGACGAGAACGCCGCTCGCGACCCGGTCCAAAAAGTCGCGATCATGGCTCACGAGCAGAAGCGTGCCGGGATAATCGGTCAGCATTTCCTGCAATAGATCGAGCGTTTCGAGATCGAGATCGTTGGTCGGTTCGTCGAGCACGAGAAGGTTCGAGGGTTGCGCCAAGGCGCGCGCGAGCATCAGCCGGCCACGCTCGCCGCCCGACAGCCGGCCGATCGGCGTGCGCGCCTGTTCCGGCCCGAATAGAAAGTCCTTCATATAGCCGATGACATGCTTGCGCTCGCCATTGACCTCGACGAAATCGCTGCCGCCGCCGGTCAGCGCGTCCTTGAGCGTCGTCGTCGGCTCGAGGCTCGCGCGCTTCTGGTCGAGCGTCGCCATTTGCAGATTGGCGCCGAGCTTGACCGTGCCGCTGTCGGGCTCGATCACGCCGGTCAGCAGCGAGATCAGCGTCGTCTTGCCCGCGCCATTGGCGCCGATCAGGCCGAGCCGGTCGCCGCGCAGCACGCGGGTCGAGAAATCCGCGACGATGACGCGCTCGCCATAGGATTTCTCGACATGCTTGGCCTCGATCACGAGCTTGCCCGAGACCGCGCCCTCGCTCGCGACGAGCCGGACGTCGCCGGTCGATTTCCGATATTCGCGCCGATCCGTGCGCAGGCCTTGCAGCCTTGCGAGCCGGTTCTGGTTGCGCTTGCGCCGCGCGGTCACGCCATAGCGCAGCCAATGCTCTTCGTTGACGATCTGCCGGTCGAGTTTGTGCTGCTGGCGCTCTTCTTCCTCGAGCTGGAGATCGCGCCAAGCTTCGAATTCGCCAAAGCCGCGACCGAAATTCTTGGTCACGCCGCGGTCGATCCAGACCGTCTGGCGCGACAGATTGGTCAGAAAGCGCCGGTCGTGGCTGATGATGACCATCGCCGAGCGCAGATTTTTGAGTTCGGACTCCAGCCATTCGATCGCGGGCAGGTCGAGATGGTTGGTCGGCTCGTCGAGCAGCAAAATATCGGGCTGCGGCGCGAGAACGCGCGCGAGCGCCGCGCGGCGCGCCTCGCCGCCCGACAGTTTCGTCGGATCTTCCTCGCCGGTCAGGCCGAGTTCGTTGAGCAGGCTGATCGCGCGATAAGGATCGTCGAGCGGCCCGAGTCCTTCCTCGGCATAGGCGAGCGTCGTCGCATAGCCGGAGAGATCGGGCTCCTGCGGCAAGTAGCGCAGACTGACCTGCGGTTTTAGGAACCGCGTGCCGCTATCGAACTCGATCTCGCCCGCCGCGATCTTCAGAAGCGTCGATTTGCCCGAGCCATTGCGCCCGACGAGGCAGATCCGGTCGCCTTGGCTCACCGAAAGATCGGCGCCCCCCAGGAGCTGGGTGCTGCCGCCGAGGGTCAGACAGATATTTTGAAGCGTAAGAAGCGGAGGAGGAGCCATGGTGCCGATCTGGTGCCGCGGTTGGCCATTGCAAGGCGGGTCAGCGGCAGTACTTAAGCGGGATTGGGGCCAAGGGGAACCCCCGCGACGCCGAGCCGAGGCGACGGCCAATCCGATTGCCGCATCGAGACGGCGATTCGGCGACCGCTCGGATGCGGACCATCGAGCCGGGCCAAAGCCAAATTCAAACGAACAACGACACGTTGCCGCAAACGATGTCATGGCCCGCCTGACGCCGCGTCAAAATCAGAACTGATTGTTTTTTATAAGAATTTACGACATCCGCCCCGCGCCGCCGGCGGCTCGCGCCCTTGCGCCGGGGCGGCGGAGGTGTCATCTGCTCGTGGGCGTGTTCCCGTATGATGCGCCGTTCGCTGCCTCTGAAACAGCAAGGCCTCATGGCAAAATTTTCCCAGACGATCCTGATGTGCCCGCCCGATCATTTCGAGGTCGCTTATGTGATCAATCCCTGGATGGAGGGTCGTCTGGCGAGTACCGACCCCGATATCGCGCAGCAGCAATGGGATCATCTGCGGGGCGTCATCGAACGCTACGCCAATGTCGCGCTGCAGCCGCCGCAACCGGCGCTTCCCGACATCGTGTTCACGGCGAATGCGGGGCTGGTGCTTGGCAACAAGGCGATCGTGAGCCGGTTTCGCAGCCCCGAACGGCAAGGCGAGGAAGCGCCCGACCGCGCCTGGTTCGCGGAAAACGGTTTCGACATTCTGGATTGGCCCCGCACGGTCGCGTTCGAGGGCGCGGGCGATGCGTTGTTCAATCGCGGGCAAGAATTACTGTGGGTCGGACACGGCTTTCGTTCCGACGCCGCCGTGCCCGGACTTTTACACGAGATGCTGGGCCGCGAAACCTTGGCGCTGAATCTGGTCGATCCGCGCTTCTATCATCTCGATACGTGCCTATGTCCACTCGAAGGCGGATTCCTGATGTATTTCCCCGGCGCATTCGACGAAAAATCGCGCGCGTTGATCGATCGGTTCGTATCGCCCGACCAGCAGATCGCCGTGGACGAAGCCGACGCGCTGAACTTCTGTTGCAACGCCGTCGATCTCGCCCCGCATATCTTGATGAACGCCGCGTCGGACGGCTTGCAGAACCGTTTGCGCCGGGCCGGGTTCACCCCTGTCATCACG
>JARLIW010000088.1 GCA_031291515.1 Beijerinckiaceae bacterium
AGGAACAAGCGGCCGATCGTGATCAGATTCGGTACCGAGCGAAAACGAAAGATCTGAGCGCGCATCGAGTTGAAATGCCGATCCCGCTTGCGCGGCGAAGAGAGGACGCTTATGGCGCATGACAAACCGCTCGCCATGCCCGGCGATCGGAGTTGGCCCTAGCCAGGTTGATCTCTAGAGATAGGGTGGCTGGCACATAAAGCGAAGCGGACGATGACCGGGACGACGAAAAGTGGCCTGACCTATGCCGATGCCGGCGTCGATATCGACGCGGGCAATGAACTGGTCCAGCGGATCAAACCGCTGGTTCGCGCCACGCGCCGGCCCGGCGCCGATGCCGAGATCGGCGGCTTCGGCGGCCTGTTCGATCTCAAGGCGGCCGGCTTCAAGGACCCGGTCCTGGTCGCCGCCAACGATGGCGTCGGCTCGAAGGTGAAAATTGCCATCGAGACCGGGCGGCATGAGACGATCGGCATCGATCTCGTCGCCATGTGCGTCAACGATCTCATCGTCCAAGGCGCCGAGCCTTTGTTCTTTCTCGATTATTTCGCGAGCGGCCGGCTCGATACCGAGACCGGCGCCGCCCTCGTCGCGGGCATCGCCGCCGGCTGTATCGAAGCGGGCGCGGCCCTGATCGGCGGCGAGACGGCGGAAATGCCGGGGCTCTATGCCGGCAAGGATTACGATCTCGCCGGCTTTTCCGTCGGCGCGGCCGAGCGCGGCACGCTGCTGCCGTCGGGCGTGACGCCGGGCGATATCATTCTCGGCCTCCCCTCCTCTGGCGTGCATTCCAATGGCTATTCCTTGGTGCGCCGGATCGTCGCCGACGCCGGACTGGCCTGGGACGACCCGGCCCCCTTCGCGCCCGAACAAGATCTCGCGAGCGTCCTCCTGACGCCGACGCGCATCTATGTGAAGGCCATTCTCCACGCGCTGCGCGGCGGACCTGGCATCAGAGCCCTGGCCCATATTACCGGCGGTGGCTTTCCCGAAAATATTCCGCGCGTGCTGCCGCAGGACTGCGCGGCGGCGGTCAATCTCGATGCCGTTCCCGTTCAGCCCGTGTTCCGCTGGCTCGCGTCGAGCGGCGGCGTCACGCAAGCGGAAATGCTGCGAACTTTCAATTGTGGGATCGGCATGATCGTCGTCGTCGGCGCCACCGAAGCCGACGCGGTGACCGCGCGGCTGCGTGAAGCCGGCGAAGCCCCCGTGGCTCTTGGGACAATCGTGCCCCGCGTCGAGGCGGCCACGGTCTTCAGCGGCAGGCTGGCTCTTTGACGTCCCCGCGCAAACGCACCGCCATCCTCATCTCCGGACGCGGATCGAACATGCGCGCCCTGATCGAGGCCGCGCGCGACCCCGCCTACCCCGCCGAAATCGCGCTGGTCCTCTCCAACCGGCCCGACGCCGGCGGCCTAGCCGTCGCGCGCGCCCAGGGCATCGCGGTCGCGGTCGTCGATCACAAGATTTTCGCGGGCCGCGAAGAGTTCGAGCGCTCGATGCAGATCTTGCTCGAACTCCACCGGATCGACCTGATCTGCCTCGCCGGCTTCATGCGCGTGATGACGCCGTGGTTCACCGGGCAATGGCACGAGCGCATGCTCAACATCCACCCGTCCCTGCTGCCCGCGTTTCGCGGCCTCGACACCCACGCCCGCGCGCTCGCCGAAGGCGTGAAGGTGCATGGCTGCACCGTCCATTTCGTCGTGCCGGCGCTCGACGAAGGCCCCATTCTCGCGCAAGCGGCCGTCCCCGTGCTCGATCACGACACGCCGGACAGCCTGGGACGGCGAGTCCTGGCGCAGGAGCACGTGATTTATCCGCAAGCCTTGGCGCGTGTCGCGGCCGGGCGGATCAACGTGCAAGGCAATCGCGTTTTCGATGCCGCGCCGGGTCTCGAACCCAAGGCGTTGGTCATGCCAGTGCTGGACAAATAGACCGGACGCCAGAGCAAGTCCCGAAAGATCGAAGACGTTCTCGATCGAGGACACGCTCTAGCTGTTTAAGAAAAGCCCGATTTATTTCTACTTGGGTGACGCCACCCAAGTAGAAAGCGCTCGAACGCGCCCAGCCCGGTTCTATTGGGCGAGCGGGTCGGAACCGAAACGGTTCGGACCGGACGTGCCAGTCAAGAACCCCGTTTCAACGATATACCAGATCGCTCCGATGAACGGCACAAACTGAATGAGAACCCACCAGCCGGATTTATCACGGTCGTGATAGCGTTTGATCCCGACAGCGATTCCGGACCAGAGCAACGCGATGAAATAGCCGAATATCAGGATCAGATAGGGGATGGCGGCGACGCCCGTGACCGAATAGGTTCCGTCTTCCGCGACTTGACTTGGGATAATCATCGATAGCAACAAGGCCAAGACCCCGACGACGACACCGGCCGCGATGTAATAAAGGACAGCTTTCCAAAATTTTGCACGGTTGAACCGGCCTTGCGCCGAAAATAGAAACTGTTTCATTTAATGCCCCCTCAAGTCATGGCAACTTCGGAGAGTGGATCACCCCGCGTGACCCAAGTTCCCACCAACGATCGAAGTCGACCGCCATCGTCCGCCGAACCAAAATTTGGTCCTTGCAGCGACAAGACGGTGCGAAATCCATAACTTAGCCGTAGGGCGTCGGCCATAGCGTAAATGCTTTATTGAGAAATATGGTTAACGTGAAATCAACCAATGATATTGGATTTGTAAAAGCAAACTTATACAGCGCAATTCGGGCCGCCGGCAACATTGGACGTCGCCAAACAAGATGAGCCTCGACCTACCAAGCGTCAAAATTCGGCTCGTCGAAAACTTCGCCGGGCGAAACCATGTTCCGCCCGGCAAATCGCCGAGAATTAGCCGACGATCTCGTTACCCGAGAACCATTGCGCGATTTCGATCGCCGCCGTCTCTGGGCTATCCGAACCATGGCCGGAGTTTTCACCGACGGAGAGCGCGAATTCCTTGCGGATCGTGCCGGCATCGGCCTTGGCCGGATCCGTCGCGCCCAAAACGTCGCGATAGGCCTTGATGGCGTTCTCGCCTTCGAGAACCTGCACGACGACGGGAGCCGAAATCATCGAGTCCACGAGTTCGCCGAAGAACGGCCGGGCTTTGTGCACGGCATAGAAGGTCTCGGCCTGTTCGCGAGTGATCCGCACGCGCTTTTGCGCGACGATGCGCAAGCCGGCCTTTTCGATCAGCGCATTGATGGCACCCGTCAGGTTGCGGCGTGTCGCATCGGGCTTGAGGATAGAGAAAGTACGTTCGATCGCCATGAGTGGCAGGTCCTAATTCCAGGGAAAAACAGTAAGCGGGGCGCTTATAGCCAGGCAGCCCGGAATGAGCAAGGCGGCGGCCGTCGGCGCAGCCGTGGCGCGCGGGTCGATCGGTAATCATCAATGGCTTGAGCGGGACTTTAAATCGAAAGAGCGAATGTCATCATGTGGAACGATCCACACGATGACACCCGCTCTCTTAGCGCCGGCAGGTTTTGGGCGAATGCGTCTAGCGGCTGTGGCTCAACGCGCCCGCATGGACCACGCCGGCATAGTTCAAATGCAATTGACCGACCGACGACGGATTCGAGACCGGCAGCAGCGTGACCCCCTTGGCTTGCTCGCCAACGAGCGGATTGTCGCCGGGCGCGAAACCAAAAGCGGGACCCGTGAAGTCCCCTTGAAGGACGGCGAGGCCGCCGGGGTCGGGCGACACGACGTTGAAGGTCAAAATCCGGTCCGCGGTCTGGCCGATATTCATGCTGATAATGCCCGTATAGCCGGCATAAATTTCAAGCGGGCGGTTTCCTCGGCGATAGACGCAGTCCACGTCGCGATTTGTCGCCACGACCAAACCGAGGCCGCCGTGAACTTCGCAACGCAGCTCGCCGGCCGGCATTTCGGCCCTAGCCGAGCCCGCCGAAACCAGCGTCGCGAGGACACAACCGGCAACAAATGCATGCATGCGCATAAAAACCTCCCGAAGGCCCCAACCGCGCCCGGCTCGCAGCAGCCGAGCCCGGACAAATTATCCTGGATCGATATTACAGATCGGGCGCCCCATCGCAATGAGCGGAGCCCCCACGATAACGGCCAAGCAAGGACAGTGCCGCCTTGTCCGGTCGTTTTCGCCATCGCGCCCCGGCGGTGACCGCGCCGGGCTGTGCAAAAGGCCAAAAGGTCTTATGCTAAAAATGCTTCCGGACCAGAATGCGAAGCCGCCGGTTGCGCGGGGTCCGGACGCCGCATTTTGCGAGGATGTTGAAATGAACGAGCTTTCCCAAACTCGGGCTGCGATGGCGGTGCTTTTCGTGGCTTTGGTGAAAGCACTCAACGAGAAGAACGAGGGTCTGACGCATTCATTCCTCAAGCATCTCGACGAGGCCGCGTCCGATATCAAGGAGAGCGGCGTGGACCCGGCGCTGAGCGAGATCCTGGCTTGGACCCGGGAAAGCCTCCAAAGCGATGAGGATCTCGGACAGCCGGCCTGGGTCGTCTACGGAAAGGCTTGGGGCCACGAGCAAGTGCTGCCCTCGAGCGAGCAAGTCGAAATGGTGACGTTGCTCGAGGCGCTTGGCTTTTGGACCAAGCTGCCCGAGCATGAGCGCCGCATCGCGACGATCGAAACCGCGAGCGGTCGCCGGTTTGACGCCGCCGCGATCGGGAAGTTGCTCAAGGTCTACAAGCACGATCTGACGTCGTGACCCGCCCGGCGCGATGTTGACGCGACCAGGCGATTTCATCCGGCGCGATTGACCCATGTCAAGGTCCAGCCGGAGCCGTCCGGATAATGGTTTGATACACGAACGATTGAATGATCGCGCCAAGACGATTGGGGATGAAAATGCTGGTCAAAGATGCCATGACGTCGCCCGTGATCTCGGTTTCATCGCAAGCCCCCCTGTTCGAGGCGGTGAATCTCTTGGTCACGCATCGTCTCAGCGGTCTTCCCGTTCTCGACGAGACGGGGCAGCTTTGCGGGCTGATCAGCGAGGGCGATTTGCTGCGCCGGATCGAATTGGGAACCGCGCATCGGCCCGGTCACTGGTGGTCGAAATTGTTTTCGTCCTATAGCGCGGTCGAGGCCTATCGCATGACGAACGGCCGCAAGGTCTCCGACGTCATGAGCCATTCGCCGATCACGATCGACGGCGATGCCACCTTGGCGGACGCGGCGCGCGTGATGGAAAAGCATGGCATCAAACGGACGCCCGTCGTCCAGGGCGGCAAATTGGTGGGCATGTTGACCCGCGCCGACTTCGTCAAGGTGCTTCACCGGTTGGCCACGTCGGGCCACGGGGGAGGCTCGGCCTCCGATCGCGACATCGAGGACAAGATCCGCGCCGAGGTGGACGCCCAACCGTGGTCAGCGATCTGCGCCGTGACGATCACGGTCGAGAATGGGCGCGTCACGCTGACCGGCATGGTGCCCAGCGGGAGCCACGCCGAAGCCATCCGCGTCGCCGCCGAAAACGTAGCCGGCGTGCTGGCCGTCGAGCAGGAGCTCGAGATCGTGCCCCCGGTCGTGCTGTCCGGGCTCTAGCGGGCAACTCGTTTTGATCGAACGAAGTGACGGATCATCAACCCTTACCTCGGTTAACGGCGTTCCGTAACGATTTGAAAATCCACGATGCGCATGTTGCCTCAACCAACAACGGGAGGTCATCACATGAAAAAGCTCATCGCGCGTTTGTCCGCTTATTCCATTGCTCGCAAATCCGCTTCGGAGGTCAATTCGATCGTCGCGCTCGCCACGGGCGCGGTCGGCTGACCTCAATCGAATGTCCCGTCCCGTTTAACGAGGATTCGAGTCGCGGCTCGAGTCCTCGTCGCGTTCTGGCTGGCCTCTGATCCAACATGATCGCGACAAGCCACGCCCCGCGGGGCCAACGGCTTCTTCAAACAGAAGAGAACATGCGCCGCCTCGGATTTGACGGACCGCGGCATCGGTGATAAATGACGATTATCGAAATTCGTCATTCATGAAGTGCTATGGACATCTTGGCGCCCGACAAGACCGATGACATCGACCCGCGCCGGGTCGAAATGACAACGCGCATCCTCGACGAGGCCGAGAGGCTGTTCCGGCACTACGGGTACAGCAAGACGACCGTCGCCGACATCGCGCGGGAACTGGCGATGTCGCCCGCCAACATTTACAGATTCTTTGCGTCGAAGGCCCAGATCCACGAAGCCTTGGCGGAACGCATGCTGGCGGCCCGCGAAGTCGCTCTCCATACGATCGCCACGCGTCCGGCCAAGGCGTCGGAGCGGTTACGCGCCTTCGTCCTCGACGAGTACGAAGCGACAGTCACGCAGTTCCTCGACGAGTCCAAGGTTCACGAGATGGTGACGGTCGCCATCGAACAGCATTGGCCTGTCATCGACCGGCATCTCCAACGCATGACGGACATCTTGAGCCGCATCATTGCCGAGGGCATGGACGACGGAGAATTCACCAAGGCGGATCCGCGCAAGGCCGCGCGGTGCTTCAAGGCCAGCGTCATCTCGGTTTGTCACCCGACCGTGGTGGCGCAGTGCCGGTCGGACTCGGGCAATGCGACACCGGAAGAGTTGGTCGAGTTCGTTTTGAAGGCCCTTCGGGGATGATGCAGCCGCGGCCAAACCCGGTCTTGAGCTCGAATCGTGCCTGACATCTGAAGGAAATCGAAAAATGTCACACATCAATCGCCAGCGCGTCAGGGGTATGCTGTTCATGTCCGGAATCGCGCTCGCGGGGTTGGGTCTGGCGTCGTGCCAGGATAAACAGGCGGCCGCGCCGGAAACCATCCGTCCCGTCAAGATCATGAAAGCCGAACAAAAGGCCGCCACGCGGCAGGTGTCCTATTCGGGCTCGGTCAAGGCGCGGCGCGAGGCGAACCTCGGATTCCGGGTCGGCGGCAAGATCGTCGAGCGCTGCGTCGACGTCGGCCAGCACGTCGAGCCCGGCACCGTGCTGGCCCGGCTCGACACGACAGACCTTCAGCTGAGCCTCAAGAGCGCGGCGGCGAGCCTCGCGGCCGCGCAGTCGCAGCTCGCCGTCGCGCAGAGCGTCTACGACCGCACCACCGCGCTGTTCACGCGGGGCTTCGCCTCGCAAGCGACCATGGACGACCGCAAGCTCGCGCTCGATCAGGCGAAGTTCAACCTCGACTCGCTGCGCTCGGCGCGCGATCAGGCTTTTAATCAGAATGCCTATTCGGAATTGCGATCGGATGTCGCTGGCGTCGTCACCAACGTGATGGCGGAAGCGGGCCAGGTAGTGACGTCGGGCAGCCCCGTGGTGGTCGTCGCGCGTGATGGCGAGAAGGAAGTCGCGGTCGCGGTTCCGGAAAGCGAGATCCGCTTTTTCAATGTCGGCGACAGTCTCAAGGTCCAGTTTTGGGCCGATCCGGGCGCTGCGCAAACGGGCGTCGTGCGCGAGATCGCGGGCAGCGCGGACGCGACGTCGCGGACCTTCGCGATGCGCGTCAGCCTGCCGGATGATCCCGCCATCCGCCTCGGCGTCACGGCCATGTTGACCGCGAGCATTCCCGTCGAGGCCGGCGGCATCGCCGTTCCGCTCTCCGCCGTCACCGAACGCGACGGGCATCCAAATCTCTGGGTCTTGAACCCCGATATGAAAACGGTCGCGCCGCGTCGCGTCACGACCTCGGCCTTCACCGACGACGGGGTGCGGATCACGAGTGGTCTCCAAGCCGGAGATCTGGTCGTGACGGCGGGCGCGCAATTCATGACGCCCGGCAAGATCGTCAGCATCGCGCGCGACGAACTCGCGTCCGCCTCCTTGTCCGACAATTTAGCCAGCGCTCGCTGATATCCGGCACGAACGAAGACTGGGGACCCTCCGATGGGCGACGACATGCAAGCGGCCGAGACGCCGGCGAAAGCAAACGGCTTCAATCTCTCGCGATGGGCGATCGAGAACCCTAGCATCACACGCTTCTTGGTCGCGGTCATCGTGATTGCCGGAGCGCTCGGGCTTATGAACATCGGCCAGAAAGAGGATCCCGACTTCACCTTCCGGGTCATGATCGTCGAGGCGCTCTGGCCGGGCGCGTCGCTGGCCGACATGCAGGACCAAGTCGTCAACAAGATCGAGCGCAAGCTTCAGGAGACGCCGCACCTCGACTACGTCCACTCGTTCACCCGGCCCGGCAGCGCCATCATCACCGTTTCGATCAAAGGCGATACCACGAGCAGCGACGTATCCAACGCCTTCTACCAGGTCCGCAAGAAGGTCGGCGACATCGCGAACGAGTTGCCCACCGGCTTGCTCGGCCCCTATTTCAATGACGAATTCGGCGACACGTTCATCACCCTGCACGCCATTACCGGCGACGGCTATTCGTTTCCCGAACTCAAGGTTTACGCCAAGGCGGCCCGAGACAAACTGTTGCGCGTTCCCGGCGTCGAAAAAGTCTCGATCCTCGGCGACCAGGACCAGAAAATCCACATCGACGTGTCCTCGAAAGTTCTCGCGGAACGCAGTATTTCCGCGCTCGACATCCAAAATGCCATCAAAGGCCAGAACAATGTCGATTCCGCGGGCAATGTCGAAACCGCGACCCGATCCGTCCGCGTGTCGGTCGACGGCGACCTGCGCTCCGCGGCCGATGTCGCCGATCTCCGCCTCAAGGCCGGGAAGGATGTCATCCGCCTGGGCGATATCGCCAAGGTCACGGACGGGCTCGAAGATCCCTTTACGCGCAAATACCGGTTCAACGGCAAGGATGCCGTCGAGATCGGCGTCGTGATGGCGCGCGGTTTCAACGTGACGACCGTCGGCGCCGACGTCCATAAAGCGCTGGCTTCGTTTGAAGGGACGCTTCCCGCGGGCGTCGAGATCGGACAGATCTCGGATCAGCCGGAGGTCGTGCGCGACGCGATCCACGAGTTTGCCGAAGCCCTGATCGAAGCCCTCGCCATCGTCCTTGCGGTCTCGTTCCTCTCGATCGGCTGGCGCGCCGGTCTCGTGGTCGCGATCACGATCCCGCTCGTTTTGGCCGCGACCTTCGCGATCATGTACGAGATGGGGATCGACCTTCAGCGCATCTCGCTCGGCGCCCTGATCATCGCGCTGGGCCTGCTCGTCGACGACGCCATGATCGCGGTCGAGATGATGGAACGCAAGCTCGAAGAAGGTTTTGGCCGCCTCGAGGCGGCGAGCTTCGCCTACCGGTCCACCGCCTTTCCGATGCTGACCGGCACGCTCATCACGACGGCCGGGTTCATTCCGGTTGGCTTTGCCGCGTCGACGGCGGGCGAATATGTCCGCACGCTGTTCTACGTGGTCGGCATCGCTCTCGTCGTCTCGTGGTTTGCGGCGGTCTTCTTTACGCCGTGGATCGGACATTCCATTTTGAAGGAGCGCAAGGCGAACCACGACGCGCCGCACCACGACGTCTATGAGACGCCGTTCTACCGCGCCCTGCGGGCCACCGTGGCCTGGTGTGTCGATCGCCGTGGAACGGTGCTCGCCTTGACGCTGGGCGCCTTCGTGATTGCGATCGTCGCATTCGGCGCCATCCCGAAGGATTTCTTCCCTCAATCGGCGCGGCCCGAAATCCTCGTCGATCTCTGGCTTCCCGAGGGCACCAGCACCAAGGAGACCGAGGCCCAGGCCAAAGCTTTCGAAGCGAAAATGCTGCGGGATCCGGACCAGCGCCTCATCGCGACCTATGTCGGGGAAGGCGCGCCGCGCTTCGTCCTGACGCTCGACCAGCAATTGGGCAATCCAAATTTCGCGCAGCTTCTCGTCATGGCGCGGGACGTCCCCTCGCGCGAACGCCTCATCGTCAAGATGCGCGGGATCCTCGCGCAGGATTTTCCCTCCATCCGCTCCAAGGTCGATCGTCTTTTCCTCGGTCCGCCGGTCGGCTGGCCGGTGCAGATGCGCGTCGTTGGCCCCGACCGCGACGAAGTTCGCAAGATCGCGGAACAGGTGGCGGACGTTTACCGGCAAGATCCGCGCCTTGGCACGATCCACACGGACTGGCTCGAACCGGTCACCACGATGAAGCTCACGATCGACCAGGCGCGAGCGAGGGCGCTCGGCGTGAGCTCGCAGCGGATCCGCCAGACCGTTCAAGCAAGCCTCTCGGGCGTGCCGCTCGCCGACATCCGCGACGGCGAGGAAACGATCTCGATCGTTTTGCGCCAACCGGAAAGCGAACGCACCGTGCTCTCCGCCGTCGAATCGACCTATGTCGCCTCCGACCTCGGCGGCGCGGTCCCCGTCTCCCAGGTGGCGCGTGTCGTCCCGGTCCTCGAGCCCGGCATCGAATGGCGCCGCGACCGGCTCCCCACCGTCACGGTGCGCGCGACGATTCCCGATGGCGTTCAAGCGACGGAAATCTCAAACCGAATTTTCGCGCAATTGGCGCCGCTGCGCGCCAGTCTGAAGCCGGGTTATACCATCGCGATCCAAGGCGCCTCCGAGGATTCGGCCGAAAGCCAGGGCTCGATCGCCGCCAAGGCGCCGATCATGCTGTTCACGATCCTCGTGCTGCTGATGATCCAGCTCCGGCATTTCGGCAAGGCGATGCTCGTGCTGGTTACCGGTCCGCTCGGCATTATCGGCGCGGCCGCCGCGCTGCTGGTTACCGGCTCCCCGTTCGGCTTCGTCGCGATCCTGGGCGTGATCGCGCTGCTCGGCATCATCATGCGCAATTCGGTGATCCTGCTCGACCAGATCGGCCAAGACATCGACAGCGGACTGGACCCGGTCGATGCCGTGATCGGCTCCGCCGTCCGGCGGTTCCGGCCCATCATGCTGACCGCCGCGGCCGCGGTTCTCGCGCTGATCCCGATCACGCGGTCGGTGTTCTGGGGGCCCCTCGCCTACGCCATGATGGGCGGCATCATCGTCGCGACCGCGCTGACGATCCTGGTCCTACCCGCGTCCTACGCCTTCTTTTTCCGGCTGCGACGGGTCACGAAGGTGGCGAAGGTGGAGGAAGCGGAGCAATTCGGGGACGCGACGCCGGCGCGGGTCGGGTAGCGCCGGTTTTGAAGGTTCCCGCCCCGCAAAATCAAGAATTTGTATATTAATAACAACATGAACTGGCGGGCCACGCCCGATGAAGACGAGCACTACGTCTACGCTATAGCCCTCTAATGCCGCACAGTGCGACTTCAAGTGCTTTTTGGCGCAGTTCATCAGCGGTTTTAGCCAATTTCTGAATGGCCCGGTCTGGTGGACTGCAGACCGACAGGTTTTGGGAATGCGAAGGCGATAGCTGCCGTTGCTGAGTGAGCGGCTTTCCCGATTGGGATGGTTGATCGGGAACGCGGTGGCCTTCCCGATTTGGAGCAACGTGAGAAACGGGACAGCCGAGATCGGACGATTGCGGCGGCCCCAGTTGTGATCCACGCCGAAGCGCTCTCAGCCTCATGCTCTCGCAGCTTACGGTATAATGTTCTCCAGATCCTCCAAAAGGCTAGGATGCGTCGGTGTCCAGCCCAACGTCTCTTGCGTGTACGTGCTGGATGAAGGCTGATCGGCCATGAAGATCGGGCCGAGCGGGCCGAAGGATTCTCCCGCCACGGACTCCACCGGCAAAGCCAATCGCCGGCCGATAACGGCCGCGATATCCCGCACCTTGTCGCCCTCATCAGCGACCGCATGCCAGGACGTGCCGCTCTCCGCGCGCTCCAGTGCAATCCGGAACAGCGCTGCGGCATCGAGCGCATGCACAGCCGGCCAGCGCTGCGATCCGTCGCCCGGATAGCCCGCAACACCGCGTTGCCGAGCGATATTGGTGAGGAGCCCGGCGAAGCCTCCCAAACCCTTATTATGAACCGTACGCGGCAAGCGGATTGCACTGCTCCGGACACCGCGCGACGCGAGCCCGAGGGCCGCCGTCACCGCGCGGCCACGACCGCCGACCGGCCCTTCGATCAATGCTGGATCGGCTTCGGTGGAAGGGCGACCGGGTATGACCGGCGTACCGGAGACCGTGACCAAGGGGCGACCGCTACCGATCAGCGCCTCGCCAAACGTCGCGAGCGCTGCGGTCTCTTCGGCAATCGCCTTTGCCAAGGCGTCGGCACTACTGAAGTCGTTCGCGAACGCCAGATGGATCACCCCGTCGGTCTCTGCGGCGCCTGCGCGAAGTATTTCCAGATCGGCCAGTGCGCCACGAATCGCCTGCGCGCCGGCGGCCTCGGCGACTGTGACCGCAACCTCCGAGCGGGCGAGCGCCAAGACCGTGTGACCGTGGCCGATGAGTTCGGCGACGACGGCAGAGCCGACAAGACCAGTCGCACCGGTAACGAAAACACGCATGTCAGCACTCCATCTATATGTCAGTGACAGACATATAGATGGAGTGACAGTCCCTGACAATACCTCTATATCTACGAGATGCCACGCAACAAGGAAGACGCGCGCAGACGCCTGGTAACGGCAGCCCTTGAGCTTTTCGGCGCGAGTGGTTTCGACCAAACCACCGCCGCACAGATCGCAGCACGGGCGGGAGTCACCGAGCGCACTTTCTTCCGCCACTTCCCCGATAAGCGAGAGGTGCTTTTCGTAGGCCAGAGCATATTGGGCACGGCGCTTTCACAAGCGATCGTCGAGGCGCCACCCGAGTGTTCGCCGATCGCGGCGCTCCGTCGTGCGTTCGTCTCAGTCGCCGACATGCTCGAGCAGAATCGTCAATTTTCCGAACCTCGTCGGCATATCATTGCCGCTACTCCTGCGTTGCAAGAGCGAGAGGTCGCCAAACACGCAGCGCTTACCCAAATGGTGGCGGAGACGTTGCAGAAACGGGGGGTCGAAAGCCGGCGGGCTGCGCTAGCCGCCCAAGCGGGAATGGCTGTCCTCAGCTACGCCCTCAACGGCTGGTTCGCCGATCCGTCATCTGGGCTCGTTCATCATCTCGACCGCGCGTTCGAGGAATTGCAGGGACTGTCTTCGCCGCCCGACCATAAATGGGCACCAGCTTTCAAATAAACGAAGGTCCAACGGGACAACGCCGTTGCGAGATACGCCGCGCGTCCCGGCCCAGGTCACGCTTTCCCAAAACCTGTTCCCGATTTGAGCTTCTTAAAATTGCCGATTGGACATGGAGAAACAGGAATGCGGCGAGCGGTGTGAACGGCCGGTTTCGGCGTGTCGCGCGGATCGATTGAACGACTGACAGTGGCGATTCCTGCCCTTCCGTGCAGGCTTGCGTGTATTCCAATTCCGATTGGTCGTCCATGCGGCAATCGGCGGTGAATGAGTAGCCAACGCGCGGAATATCGCGCCACAGCGTAGAATCGGCGGGGTTGGCGGAAAGGGTGTCCGCCGCAGAGGTGTTCGCGATAGTTCGCCGATGATCGCTTAAGCACTGATATTTCAGCGATAATTCGACAGTTCCGTTCTTGACTGTTCTTCTAAGTTCGCCCAAGATCGCGTTAGTGACTAGGGAACAGACTAGGGAACACTTCTGTGGCGGTCCAAACTAAACGGCTCAGCGCCCGGAGCGTAGAGACGATCAAGAAGCCCGGCCGTCATGCCGACGGCGGCAATCTCTACTTGAGCGTGACGGCCAGTGGCGCGAGATCATGGGTGTTCTTCTACGTCTTCAAGGGCAAGCAGCGAGAAATGGGCCTCGGGCCCGCGTGGGACGTGTCCCTTGCCAAGGCGCGCGACCTTGCCGCTCAGCATCGGCAGTCCCTCCGTGATGGCATCGATCCGCTTCGAACTAAACAGACTTCGGTCATCAAGCCAACCTTTGGTGCCTTCGCTGATCAACTCGTCGAGACAATGGAAGCCGCTTGGCGGAACGAAAAACATCGCGCGCAATGGCGCATGACGTTGACGACCTACGCGGCGCCCTTACGGGAGTTGCCAATTGATCGAGTGACGACGGAAGACGTACTCGGCGTCCTGAAGCCAATATGGTCAACGAAGCCGGAAACCGCTTCCCGGCTCCGCGGCCGAATTGAGACCGTGCTCAACGCTGCAAAGGCCAAAGGGCTGCGCGCCGGCGATAATCCAGCGGCATGGACCGGCCATCTCAAAAACCTGCTTCCGGCCCGCACACGGCTGTCGCGCGGTCATCACGCGGCCCTGGCCATTGACGCCGTGCCGCCCTTCGTCGCGAAGCTGCGGGCAACCGACGGTGTATCGGCGCGCGCGCTCGAGTTTACGATTTTGACGGCAGTGCGCACTGGCGAGGCGCTTGGCGCCAAGTGGCATGAGATCGACTTCGGCCGCGCGCTTTGGACCATTCCGGCCGGCAGAATGAAGGCGGCCGTCGAGCATAGGGTTCCGTTATGCAATCGCGCTATCGAGATCCTTGCGGCGATGCGAAAGATTCGCAGCTCCGACTATATCTTCGCCGGGGCCAAGCCTGGTTCGTCACTTTCGAACATGGCGCTCGCGATGACGCTGCGCCGCCTCGGCACAGACGTAACGACGCACGGATTTCGCTCGACATTTCGCGACTGGGCAAGCGAACGCACGACTTTCCCGCCTGACGTTTGCGAAATGGCCCTGGCGCACACGATTGCGAATAAGGTCGAGGCCGCCTATCGCCGCGGCGATCTTTTCGAAAAACGGCGGGAACTAATGGAAGCGTGGTCGCTATTTTCTTGCGATTCGTCTGTATAGACGCGACCTTTCGATAATGTTCGCTGTGGATATTTTGCTTAACTCATCTACAAGTTGTTTATAAAATAAATACAACTTGACAATACAGGCACCCCAGCAAAAGGATAATCTAGACGAACTTAAACGGCGGAGAATGAACGGTGACGAAAAGTGGCGCCCGAACTGTAGCCGAGTTTTGCAAAGATTACCGCGTCGGCAAAACGTCTGTCTACAAACTGAATAAGCTCGGCAGGCTACGCATCGTGAAGGTTGGAAAGCGCAGCCTAATCCTCGACGAGGACGCGGAGCGCTTCACCCAGAGCTTGGTCGCTAAACGTGCTTAGGTGACCGCGTGATCTTCGATCAATGCTCTTGCCAACGGGAACCGGCAATGATAGACATTTCGTCAGTTACCGGAAGAGCGTCGAGCGCGCCGGTATGTGCCCAGGGCGAGAAATCGCTGCTGGGTTTTTTTTGTGGCCGCCTTGTTCCGCTGCGTTCGAGCAAACCGTCCAGTCCGTCAAGACAATTTAAAGAGGCTTGTCATGTCGCATCTTCCTGCGGCTAGTCGCCTGCTGTCATCCCGGGAAATCGCAACCGTCACCGGTTTGACGCGCCGCCAAGTTTTCCATCACGCGTCTGCAGGTCGTATCCCAACCTTCAAGGTCGGGAGGAGCATTTTTGCGCGTGAAGATGCTGTGCGGTCTTGGCTTGCCGCGCGCGAGGAAAGTGCCAAGAAGGCGCTTGAGCTTTGAAATCCGTGCCTCCTCTACTGGCGATTACGCGAGCCCGCCGTGCGCGACCGCGGAAGCCGCACGTTCATCGCCCGCTCGAGCAGTCGATCCATTTTGCTGTCGTGGATGCGCTGCGCCAGCTCTGTGCGCCCGATTGGCGATGGTCTCATTTTCCGGCCGGCGAAGCCAGGGACGCTCGCACGGGTGCGAAGTTGAAACGGATGGGTACCAAACCAGGTTGGCCGGATTTCGTCCTTATCTCGCCGCGTGGGATGTTTCACGCGCTTGAATTGAAGCGCCTGGGTGGAAGCCTATCTGACGATCAACAAGGTTTCCAAACGTGGTGTATCGCTCACGGCGTACCGCATGGGGTTGCTTATTCACTGGATGATGCCCTGGCCATTTTTTGCCATTGGGGATGCCTGCGGTCAAAAGTCTGATGAAGAAGGCAGCGACAGGCGATGCTCTTATCGAGTGGCGACAAAAAGTCGAGCTCGATGATCAAATCCGCGCTCGAACAGATTTAACGCCGACCGCTAGATTGGTCGCAAGTGCGCTCCTGTCTCATTTCAATACAAAAACTGGGCAATGCAACCCCAGCTACCCGCGTCTGCAACAGAGCGCGGGATGTAGCCGATCGGCAGTGAGGGACGGGATAAAGCTCCTGGATGAGAAGGGAGTCATCGTTCGTATGAACATCGGCGACGGGGCGAAAAGCACTTGGTACCGGTTCCCAGCTTTGTCGCCAGACAATGGGCAAAAACCATTGAATGACGGTGTCGAGAAAGAACACGTGTCGAGAAATGACACGTCACGAAATTCGACACAGCACGTGTCGGAAATCCACCAGAAGGGTGTCGAAAAAGCCTCCCTAGAGTGTCGAGAAAAAACACCGAACCAAGAACTAACCATGAAACAGAACCAAGAAACGAACCCGGACCGTTGGATCGGTTTTTATCGCGATTTGGGTAGGGTGTTCAGGCAGTCCGGCTACTGTCGGATACCAACGGAAAACGACCGCGTCGCACGATGGAAGCAGCTCGGCTATCGACCGGAGGTCTGCCTGGCAACCATCGGCAACGCGATCATCGGCAAGAAAGACATCGTTGCCCTTAGCTGGTTCGACAAGCCACTCGCGAAGGCTCACAGCGATCTCGCTGCCGGCGTTGGCGCCTCAGCCCCAGTCGACAAGGTTTATGTCCCTGAGAACAGCCCGCACTGGCCGTATTATCGTGATAAATGGGTTCACGAGTATGGCTCCGATCCGAAACCGGTAGCAGGCGGGAAGCTTTTCCCAAGGGAATGGGGGGAGCCAAAACAAACGGGAGAGGGATAACCGACCGTGGCCACAAACCGACGCCAACATTTTTTCTCGTGGCGGCTGTCGTATTCTGAATAGCTCATAACTTGTAAGTTTTGCGCTTGGATCAAAACATGGTGTTGACACGATTTTGAGCCTAGGTTATGAGCTACTTCAACGTAGCCCCTAACTTATGAGCCACCCCATGAAGATCGCGTATTTTCGGGTTTCGACGGGCGATCAATCGATCGATGCGCAGCGCCACGCTCTCGGCGGTGGATTCGATAAGGAATTCAGTGACATCGGTGTATCGGGCGGCGTCATGGCGGCGGATCGCCCCGGCTTCGGAAAGCTGCTGGAGCAGGTCCGCAAGGGCGATACCGTCCATGTCTACGCCATCGATCGCCTTGGTCGTGATGCACTCGACGTTCAAAGCACGGTTCGTCGTCTCGTCGGTGCCGGAGTCGTGGTCGACGTCCACGGCATCGGTCCCGTCGGTCGCGGAGCTGGCGAGATCGTCCTCGCCGTTCTCGCTCAGGTTGCCGACATGGAACGCCGCAAGATCATCGAACGAACGCAGGCGGGCCGTGAGGCCGCTAGGGCGAGCTTGGAAGCCACGGGTCGGACGCATCGTGGCAAGGCAAGCCTTGGACGCCCCAAGGCCACTGACGGGGCCTCGGTCGCCGCTTGGCGGAAATCAAACTCAGCTTCGATCGCCAAAACCGCTGCGCACTTCAAAATCTCACCTGCGACCGTCAAGCGCCATTGCGCCACCGCCGCCACCAAATAGGCCCCGCTGAGGGGCCGCAGAGGCCCCATCACATGAAAAAGCGTTCCCCTTGCGTTGGCCAAGTGTTGGCCGGGCGCGCGGCTACCGTCGACCGTCCGTCCCGCCAGCGTTCAAGCGTCACGAATGGCTCCGCGCTATTCCTCGACGGAGACAATCAGAGCCCCTGGGCGCGGCGCTTCAACGATCTATTTACGCTCCACGTCAGCGATCTCGGTCCGATCGAGGCGTTATCCGAAGGCCAAATCTCGATCTGCCGCCGGGTGGCCGCGATCGAAACGGAGCTAGAGCGAATGGAGGGCACCCTCTCAAAGGGCGAAGAGATCGACCTCGACGCCTATAGCCGCATTGCCGGCAACTTGCGGAGGATGCTCGAAACCCTCGGGATTGAACGCCGCAAACGCGACGTGACCCCAAGCCTGAGCGAATATTTGGCTATGAAGGCACAGACGGGGGCAGCCGATGACCACGATCATTGAAGCCCTCGACGATGACCGGCTGCTTGGCGCCGCCATCAAAGACCCCAGTACCTTCGCGTCGTGGCGCGTGGCTTTGAAGGCCTTGTTTGCCCTTCCGATGACTGATGAGGAGCTTGCGCTTTTTCGGACCTGTACCGGACGCTGCGAGGCCCCTACAGCGGCTTTTGCGGTCCTCTGGCTGGTATGCGGGCGGCGCGGCGGTAAGTCCTTCATGATGGCCCTCGTAGCGGTCTTCATGGCAGTTTTCAAAGACTGGAGGCCGTATCTGTCGCCTGGCGAGCGCGCCGTCGTCCTGATTGTCGCGGCGGATAGGGAGCAGGCCAAGGTCATTCGGCGATATGTCGGCGGCATCATGGACACCCCAATGTTCCGCCCTCGCGTCGAAGGCGAGACGGCGGACGGCGTGGAGCTCACTGGCTCAGTCGTGATTGAGGTGGCGACCTGCAGCTATCGAACGGTCCGGGGCCGTTCCGTGTGCGTCGCGCTCCTGGATGAGGTCGCATTTTGGAGATCGGAAAGCACGGCCAACCCGGATCGCGAGGTTTGGCGGGCCATCCGTGGATCAATGGGCCAATTCGGCAGCGAAAGCGTGGCCATCATCGGGAGCAGCCCCTACGCCAAGCGCGGGCTACTCTATGACGGTTTTAAGCGTTTCTTCGGGGGGACCGACGCCAAAAATCTCGTTTGGCAAGCGCCGACCAAGACCATGAACCCGCTAATCCCGGCTGACTTCCTCGCGGAAGAATTCGAAGCAGACCCGGCAAGCTTCGACGCGGAATATAACGCCAATTTCAGAGGCGACATTGAATCCTTCGTTTCGCTCGACGTTGTTACGGCGGCAACAATTAAAGGGCGTTTCGAACTCCCCCGCGACCATTCGAAAACCTATGTCGGCTTCGTCGATCCGGCTGGCGGCTCCGGGCAGGATTCAATGACGCTCGCGATCGCGCACACGGAAGAGATGCCAGGCCGCGCCGACATGGTCGCGGTGCTCGACCTGGTGCGAGAGATCAGGCCGCCGTTCAGCCCAGATGCCGCCACGGAAGAGCTTGCAACGACGCTGAAGGTATATGGCCTAACGAGCGTGACAGGCGATCGCTATGCCGCCGAATGGCCGCGCGAGCGGTTCCGAGCCCACGGCATCACCTATCATTGCAGCGAACACGACCGCTCGAAACTTTATGCCGAGTTGCTGCCGGCGCTCAACAGCGGACTTGTCGAACTTCTCGATATCCAGAAGCTTGCCGCGCAGCTCTGCGCGCTTGAAAGGCGCCCGTCGCGCGGCGGGCGCGATGGCATCGATCATCCCCGCGGCGCGCACGACGATCTTATCAACGCAGCGGCGGGCGCGCTCGTCCTCGTCGGCGGAAAGACAAGCACGCGGAAGATGTGGGAACTTCTTGCGGAAGATTAGCAAAAAGGAAATTCTGTGAAAAAACAACCTCTGAAAATATTCATGACGGACGCGGCGCGAGCTATCTTGAATAAACAAGGCATAAATCAGGAAGGGTATATTCAAATGGCGGATTCTACTCATTTTCTCAAGTCGAAAGGCCTGAGCGACGCCGATATTGCGTCCGCTCGCGACATCGCGAGCCGATCGCGGCGGCACAATCCGACCCGAGACGACGGGCAATTTGCGGCGCCAACCGACAGCATCGTCGCCGTGGCCGGGGGCACGCTTGCCGAATTTTATCTCGTCGAAGCCGACGGTATCGTGACCCTATGGCGAAAGGGGTGCGGCGGCCCGGAAACGCGGCCAACCGCGGATCACTTGCCGACGGAGCGGGCGCGCAAGGCGTTTTTGTCCGATCGCGCAAACGAACGAAAAATTGCTGACATGAACGACGCCGCGAAAAAGTTTTGGAGGCGATAAAATGGACCTTCGTCAAAATCTCGCGGCGGCCATCGCGAGCCGTCAGGAGGCCGCCGAGGCGGAGATGGCCGCGCAAGCGGCCGTCGATCATGCCCGAGCCGCGCTCGCGCGCCTTCAAACGAAGCGAGCTCAACTCGCCTCCGCCGCGCAAGCGCGCTCCGCGGACGTTGCGAGCCGCCTCATCGCGGCATTCAGGTGCGGCGGCGCCCCGGACCTCGCCGATGCTACCGAATCGATCGCTGAGCGCGCGGCTCGGATTGAAGGGGAAGAATCGATCACCGTTCACGAAGCCGTGCTCACCGATCTGCGGGCAGCGCAGGTGGCGGCGGCAGCGAGGTTAAGTGCCGCGGAGACCGCCGTCGACGAGGCTGCCCGCAAAGTCGCCGGCGAGGAGCTTCCCGCTCTCGTCGCGGAATTCCAGGCGTCGCAGGTCCGCACCGCTACGCTCTGCCGGCGCCTCCTATCGCACGCGCAAGAGATCACGCCCCGTTGGCCGGGCGGCATTGTTGCCATACCCACTGGGTTTCACGAAGTGCCGCTCGAGGCGAGTACCGAACGCCCGATGCCGATTGTCGACATCGGGACGCTTCAAAATACCGGCCGCATGACGTACTTGCCCGACGGGATTCTCGGCGCCCTTTGGCGCGCGGAGGAAGACGCGTGGCGGAATTATTTGGCGGCGTTGAAACTCGACGCCGACGCGCAACCGAATTTCGTCTCCTGAAAGACGACCTGGTTCGCCCTTGTCATGTCGGGTGAACGTCGCAAGCCGAAAAGTGTGACGTAAAACTAACATCGGCAGTGCGCGATTGGTCCTTTCTCCCAAGGCGCGCATGCGGAGCCGCCCTCGGTTTCCAGGGAGCGGGGGCGGCTCCCTCCACATACAACTACATGGACCCGCAAGGACATCTCATGGGACGCAACTTTATCCGAACCTGTTCGCTGCAGGTCGGCGGCGCCGGTCGCGCGATGGATCTGAGTAATCTCCGGGTCGTCTTCAAAATCGAAGCCAGTCTAATTCAAAGTCCAAATATGGCGCATTTCCGTGTCTATAACGTCGCGCCGACGACAGAAGCCGCGCTTATGCAAGGCGAATTCACGAATGTTCAGTTCTCCGGCGGCTACGTCGAAAATTCAGGATTACTTTATACAGGAGATATAAAACAAGTAATAAAGGGGCACGAAACCGCCGTCGACAGCTACGTCGATATCTTTTGCGGGGACGGTGACAAAATCTACAACTTCTCGGTGATCACGAAGACGCTCGCGGCCGGCTGGACGCCCCGAGACAAATTCGATGCCGCCCTGTCCGCCATGGGGCTAAAACCCGGGATCATCAACGTCGACCTGAGCCAGCCGAAGTTTCCGCGGGGGATCCCGCTGGCTGGCCTGGCGCGCGATGCGCTTCGAGAGATCGCGAATTCCAAGAACGCGACATGGTCGATTCGCGACGGCGCGACGGTCGATATGATCGACCATTCAAAGCCTTACCCGTCCTCGACGGTTCTTATGAACGCGCAAACCGGAATGGTCGGCTGGCCAAGACAAACCGCGAATGGCATCATCGTTACTTCTTTCATTAATCCGGACTTGAAACAAGGCACGCTGATACAGATCAATAACAAATCAATATTGCAAGCACAAAGAGATAATACGCCGACCGGCGCGGCATCCCAGTTAAATCAAGACCTGGATTATACCGGAAAGATAGCGGCGGACGGGATATATAGCGTTTTGTTACTTGAGCGCAGCGGAGATACACGCGGTCAGGACTGGTACGATACCGCAACTTGTATCGCCGCGGCCGACGGCACAGCGAACGAAATGGAAATTAATACTTATGTCACACCATAACGGTTCCCGGCGCGATAAAGTCGCCTTGGCGGATTCTTGGTTTCGCAAGGCAGGGGCTCGCGCCGATCACGACGCCCTCGATCGGATCGCGGAGGTCGTTTTCGACGGTATCACGGCCGCCGCTCGAGGCAAGCCCCACGCGGTGGAAACGATGGCGGTTTTGCGGAAAACGATGGCAATCATGATCGCCACTCTGCCGGATACCGCCGAAGGTCGAGAGATCGAAGTAGGTTTTTATCAAACCATCGGCGGCGCGCTTGCCGCGGAGGTCAGCCAATTCCGAAAGCTGAAGATCCCAAAGGCCGACGATGACGGTTAAAAAGGTCCAGAACCCGCGACTGACCCAAGCGGAAAAGAACATCGCGACGCTTATGAAGCGGCGCGTCTACGTCGGCATTCCGGGTTCCGCCGGCTTGCATCCCGGAAGCAAGGCGACGAACGCCGTCATCGGCTACGTTCAGGAACACGGCGATGACGAACGCGGAATCCCGGCTCGTCCCTTTCTGGTGCCAGGGGTTGCGAACGCGGGACCGAAAATTTCCGCCAATCTTAAAAAGGCGTTCCTAGCTTCGTGCGTTGGCAATAGCGACGGCGTCGATAACGCTTTACAGGCCGTCGGCTTGATCTGCCAGGCAGCGGTCAAGCAGAAAATGATAGACGGCCCGTTTCGCCCCCTCAACGACGCGACGATCTACAATCGGCAGCATCGGAAATCGCTCCGCACGACGTCCACCAAACCTCTGCTCGATACCCGCGCTTTATTCAATGCGATCACGTTCGTAATCGGGGAAAAATAATGTCCGAGATCAACACCTTGTCCGACTTCTTTGTCTCGATCGGCATGAACCTCGATCGCGACGCCGCCAAGAAAGCCCAGCAAGAACATGCCGCCGTCGAGAGGTCGCTGACCGACATCAATGCCGCCGAAGCAGCCAAGCGCAAGAAAATTGATGAAAAGACGCAGGCGGATCGAAGCGCTATGCGCGACAGGGCTGGGAAAAAGGAAGAAGAGCGCCAGCGCGCGTCCTTGAAGGGAATTCAGGCCTTCGCGCTCAAGGCCTCTACCGCCGCCTCGACGGCCTTTCTCACCATCGAGGCTTCCGCGCTCGCAGTTGTCTACGCCGTCGACCGGGCCGCGAAGGGCTTCGAGCGCCTCGGATACGTCTCAAAAATGTCCGGGTCCACTTCGGCTGGCGTGTCGGCGTTCGGTTATGCCGCGTCTCAGTTGGGATCGTCGCGGCAGGAAGCGGAAACGCAACTGACCGCCTTCGGTCAAAAGTTGAAACAATATGGATCCGGCTATGAGAGCCGGCTAAAGGCCATGGGTATCCAAACGCGTGATGCCGGCGGCCACCTTCGCGAGACGTTCGCAATCGCGACCGATCTCGGCAAATGGATGGATAACTCGGCGAAGAATGGCGGCCCGAACGGCTATGCAACGGCCCTACGGCAAGGGAGCATGTTCGGATTTACCGACATGACCGCGCAATCGATGATGCGGCCCGGATTTGGCGCTTTCGAAAGCCAATATGCGCGGGATCAAAACACCGTCGGCGCCGATGAGAACAAGACCGTTCGGGCAGCGACCGCGTTCGAGCAGTCCATGCGTCATCTTGAAGAAGTGATCGACCAAGTTGGTACGAAGATTCAGGGCGTCGCGGCGGAAAAACTCACGCCGGTTCTCGACCAGCTTTCCACCTGGTTCGCGATGCACGGCAAAGAGATCGCCGACGCGCTCAGCGCTATCGTCGACGATTTTGTCAAATTGGCGAGCGCACTGGGTGGCGAGCTCGCGAAAATCGACTGGACCGCGCTTATCACCGGCGTCGACGGCTTGGCCCTGGCATTTGGGAAGATGCAAGACAAAGTCGGCGGCCCCTTGGGTCTGGCGGTGGCCTTGGGGCTTGTCGTCGCAAACCTGGGCGCCCTTTTGCGCCTCGGAATGCCGCCCTGGATGCTGGGCTTGCTGGGTGTCGGGGCCGCCTCGGTATCTCTTGCCGATGCGGCCCAAGCGGGGTTTGATAAGCGTTGGAACAAAGCCGCGCCCGGCGGCAACGTGTCACCGGAGGTCGAATCAAATCAGCGAATGACCGTCTGGGAGCGCGCGAAGCGCGTGTATCGGGCTGGAAAGCGCCTCTTGAATCGGCAACCCTATCAAAGCGAGGCCATTCCTCTAACGGGCAATGCCGCGATCCGGGCTCGAGGAAGTAAGGAGACGGCCGCGCGAAGGGCCGCGGCGGCCGGCGGCAGCAATGCCGCCAACCTGACCAAGCTTACCGACATCGAAGCGACCGCCGCCGGCATCGATCCTCGTATTATGCACGGGATTCGAGCCGGCGAATCCGGCCATGGAGGCTCCTATGACGTGGGAGATATCAACAACGGACCCGCCTATGGCCCCTGGCAACTCAACGTCGGTCCCGGCCGGCTTGGGGACAAATTCCAGCGCGAAACCGGGCTCGATCTTCGTGACCCCTCAACGATCCCGGAGCAAACGCGATGGGTGGCGCGATATATCGCGCGGCGCCTTAAAGCGGATCCCGATTACAACCCCGGGCGCGAATGGTTCGGATATCACGGAAACCGGGATGCGTCGCCCCGGTGGGGAGATTCAGGCTATGCGCCTCTTCCGCCGAAGTTGCCCATGCCAATGTCCGAAGGGAACGCGCGGCTGCGACCATTGGGGGATACGCCCGTGCTGCAGAATTCTTATCAGAACGCGACGCGCGGCGACACGATCGTCAATCATACCCCGACCTTCAACGTCAGCGGCGGTGATGTAAAATCTAACCTCGAGGCGGCAAGATTTATGGCGTCGCGCGGGACGCGAGATCTGCTCAGGAACATGCAGGGATCGATAGCCTGACGGGGCTTCGAGAAGGGCATACCGTCACGATATCGGGGCCAATCAAGCAGCGGCGCAGGTGGACTTGGGTCCGCGCCCGACCCATGTTGCCTATCGAGAATGAAGATTATCGCTGGCTATTTCTCTCGGAGACCGGGAAGGGCGGCAAGCCAGGATAGGCCTTCTCGAATGCGTCCCGCGTCATGATGCGGCCTTCGTTATAGATTTCGGCGGGATGTCGCGGCGTCCATGTCTTGCCGTCGAGGCAGGCGTGAGCTTCGTCCGATCGGCAAATCGCGGCGCGGCCATCCCAGTCGCAAAGCGTCCAATCTTCATCGGCTTTCATCGTATCGCTCTCCCCCGCCGGAATCGGCGGATATGGCGGCAGTCCAGGAAAAGCGGCTTCAAAAGCGTCCTGCGCCATGATCTTCGCATCATACAAAGCGGAGGGATCAAAGGGCCTCCACGTCTTACCGTCGATGCAGGCGTGAGCATGCGTCGGGCTGTAGAGCCCGGCGCGCCCATCGAAATCGCAAAGCGTCCATTCCCTTGGCCATGATCGCTCCTGCTGAGGAAAGCGCCTATATGTGAGCGCCGATATACGCTTTCGCCATAGCGGTCAGCGCGGAATCGGCTTTGTCGAGAACTTCGACCAGCGCGGCCTTTTCGGGCAGGTAGACGCGGGCGAATTCGGGGTCGAGCGCCGCGACCGTGCGCGAATTGTCGATGACATCGGCGACCTTGATGGTTTGCGCGCGCGCCGGCGCCGCCGCGCTATGGGCGCGGTTCAGCGCCTTTCGTGTCGCGCGATCACCGTCGGCGGGTGTCGCGACGTCCGTAAGCCAGCCCACAAGCTCGGCGACATCAGACCCAAACATGTCCTCGATCTCCGCGATCGGAACGCCTGTGTCTTCCACGACGTCGTGTAAGAGAGCTGCGGCAATCATGGCTTCGTCGTGCTTTACCGACCGCACGATCTCTGCGACTGCCGTCGGATGCACGATGTAGGGCTCGTCAGTCCACTTTCTGCGCTGGTCGATCGATTCGTGAGCCGCCGTGGCGAACGATCGAGCTCGGTCTTCGAGAGATTCTGTCAATTCATCGCCCTCGCTTGGTTATTATCATTGAAGGCAGTCTGCATCACGCAACATCCGAATATGGACCGGGCTTCCTCGCGTCCTCGGCTTGCGGAGCTAGTGAAAAAGCTGCCTCGACTTGGCGACGGTCCCAGCGTTCGAAGGCACCGAGACGGCGGGCCTGCGGCATGTCGCCGTTGGCAACGAGGTCGTCCCATGCCGACGGAGTCACGCCGATAAAGGCGGCCGCTTCTAGACGAGTGAGCCCGAGTTTTTCGGTGGGTGTCAGAAAAAGCCTCGTTTCCCGCTTTGCCATTAGAGCCTCTTTAGCCGAACCCCCGGTCCCTCGCCGTTTTCTGCAACGAAGATGATGCCAGCCGAAACGAAGGCGTCCCGCATCTTATCGACGCTTCTCACCCTTGCATCTTGCCCCGATTCGAACCTGTTGACAGTGTTCACGCCGACCTCTGCTTTGCGCGCGAGTTCTTGCGTGCTCCAGCTGAGTGCGGCGCGCGCCATTCGACATTGGACAGGTTTCATATGGTGTATTTATCACCATATCCGGTTGACTTCAATCTGGAACATATATTACCACTAATGGTGGTTTTATCACCATATTGGAGAACGAGATGTCAAGGACTGCTTCGGCTCGCACGAGAAGTTCCGGCCTCCTGGTGCCTTTTCAAGCCAGGCATACCCGTGCGCCTGCTGTTCCTGGCAAGGAGCAATGGGACACATGCTTCGTTATTGCCAGGGTCGCCGCCCAGTTTCGCGACCTGGAACCGGCTGAAGTGGAATCGAGCCTTGCTGAGCTGATTAGTGACATGGGCGTCGGCACGGTCGCGCGAATGCTCGAAGACAACACGTCGGCTATCAGCATGCTCCGCGGCGTTCTCGCTTCTTTGATGGAGGCAGATCGCCGGATGGCAGTCGCCGCGCGCACGCTCGGGACCGATACCTGATGCCCACGGACCTCCCTCCGAAATTGAATGGCGATCGCGTCCGGCGACGGGGCGGCCTATGGCGCTGCATCGCCTTTGCGTTGGTGATTGTCGTGGGTAGCGCGGCGAACAAAGTTCTCGAATTATGTGCATCGGCCGCCGACTGGCTTCGAGCCGAATAATGGCGCCGCAGACTGACGGAATGAGCGGAATTGTTCGCGAAGGATCGCTTGAGACCGCAACATTGACTAGGGACGCGACTAGGGTCAAAAGCCATAGAAATCAAAAAATACCATAAATTTCAATATGTTACTTGGTGCTTCTGGCGGAAAGGGTGGGATTCGAACCCACGGTGGGCTTGCACCCACGGCGGTTTTCAAGACCGCTGCCTTAAACCACTCGGCCACCTTTCCAAGCACCTGGAAATTCTCGTCAACAAGCCCGGCGACTCGCATGATTTTGCGCCGAAATCGCCGAGGTCTTGTTTATGGCAGTCGCGACAGCGCGGTCAACCCGCGAGCGGCGTGTTCGGCGAGCCGAAATGATACCAGCGAGATCAATTTACCGCGGGCCGACAAACCGACCGCGTCAATTGCACGCCCTTCGCCCAAGCCAAATTATGTCGCTTTGACACAGATCATCATAACGCATCGCGAAGCCTAGTAGCTTCCCGATGCGGCCAGGGGTCGGCAGCGAAATGCGTGAACGATGAACAGATCCTCGAACGCTCTGTCATGAAATCGTCTTTTGATC
>JARLIW010000321.1 GCA_031291515.1 Beijerinckiaceae bacterium
CGGGCCGGACCATCGTAGCTCCAGCTAAACGAGATCAACCGGTCCGCGACGATTTTCCGGTAGGTGCCGCAAATCGAATAGGCGGTCCCTTCGGCATGCGTGCCTTCGAACCGGTAGCGGCCGCCTTCGCGAACATCGGCCGTGACCGATGTCAGCCGATCGCCGCCGGGGGCAAGCCACTTGACGAGCGTTCGGGGGTCGGTCCAAGCGTGGAAGACGGCGCGAGGCGGAACCCCCAGACGCCGCACGATCGTCAACGACACGTTCTTCACCCGATCACCTCGTCAGCGTTCGATCGAGCCGCTCCCTGCATAAGCGTGTCCTCCAATGCGTCGAGGCTCGCGTGCCAGAATCTGTCATAGCCACGGAGCCACATGTAGGCTTCGCCGAGGCCGTCGGCATTGAGACTGCAGGTGTGAACCCGCCCGGTGACGCGGCGGTGGATGAGTCCCGCTCGCTCCAATGTCTTGACGTGTTTCGAGACCGACGCGAGCGACATGGCGAATTCGGGAGCGATTTCCCCGATGTTGCGAGGTCCGGCGGCGAGCATCGACATCATGCGCCGTCGCGTGGAGCTTGCAAGGGCATGGTAAACGTCGTCGAGATGCGCTTCGCGGTCCGCGATCATCCGTGTCGGTTCCTTATCCGGTGTGGCAAGAGCGCGGGTTCGTTCCACCCACGCCCTTCGCCACCACGATTATCCTTCGATCCGGACCTCGACAAGGTTGTCGCTGTAGGTCGGGCAATGCCCCATCCCGCCAAAGCGCGAGGAACTGATCACGTTTACCGCGCCGTCCTTGTTGAGCGAATGCCAATAGCCCAACGAGGCGACGATGACGCCGGGCGGAACGTCGTCGGTTACTTTCGCGCGGCCCGAGAACGTGCCGCGGTCGTTGTAGACTCGCACGACGCTCCCGTCGTCGACGTCTCGGGTCTTCGCGTCGCTGGGGTGAATCAGGATGCTCTGCTCGCCCTGCGAGCGAATCTTGTGAGCTTCGTTCGCATATTGCGAGTTGAGGAACCCGTGGCTCTTCGGCGAGACGATATTCAGGGGATAGCGCGCGGCTTGGGACGCATTTGTCTCGGGACGCTCGTTCGCCGGCACAAAGCCGGGCAGGGGATCGAGCGTCTCGCCGCTTTGTTTGGCTCCATACATCTGGCGGAATGGCGGCGCGACGAAATTGCCGCCCTTGACCGCGCTTTCGGAATAGAACTCGCATTTGCCCGACGGCGTCGGGAAATTGCCCTCCGCATGCGGCGTTCGCGTCTTCGGATCGCCGAGATTCAGCGCCAGCCACCCCCGTTCGCGAATCCCGGCGAGATCGACGCCGCCCATCTTCGGCGAGGTCCAGTCGATGAAATGCTCCATCTGTTCGATTTCGGACATCGAGAACTGTGGCTCGGTGAAACCGAAACGCTTCGCGAGACGACGGAACAGTTCGGCGTTGGATACCGCCTCGCCCGGCGCTTCGATTGCCTTCTCGTTGAACGTGAAGAAGAAGTGGCCCCACGAGAACATCAGATCCTCGTGTTCGGCCGCCATCGTCGCGGGCAACAGAATGTCGGCATATCGTGCCGTGTCGGTGATGAAATGCTCGCTGACGACGGTGAAAAGGTCCTCGCGGGCGAGTCCCTTTTTGATGGCCGCCGTCTCCGCCGAGTTCGAGACCGGGTTGGCGTTATAGACCATCAGACCGTGAAGACCCGGCGTCAGTCCAAGATCGCCATTCAGGGCCGCGCCGAGTTGCAGAACATTGACGACGCGGGTGCCCTCGGGGATCAGATCGGGCCGGCACACGCGATCGAACAGGATCGGGAATTCCCACAGCGGCATCTGATAGACGCCGCCGCCCGGATCCTTCCAGGAGCCGGTCAGCGCCGGCAGCGAGAAGATCGCGCGAAGCGCCTGCGCGCCGCCAGCGGACCGCTCGACGGCGACGCCTGGGCGCAACGCCGCGTTTTTCGTCGTCGCATATTCATGCGCGAGCAGCCGGATGTCCTCGGCCGCGACGCCGCAGATCGCGGCGGCATATTCGGGCGTGAATAGTTCGGCGCGCTCCTTGAGCTGATCGAAGCCGACCGTGTGTTTCTCGACATAATCGTTGTCGACGAGGTTGCCGTTGATGATCACGTTGATCATGGCCATCGCGAGCGCGCCGTCCGTGCCGGGCTTGGGCTGGATGTGCCAGTCGGCTTCCTTGGCCGTGCGCGACTTGTAGGGATCGATCACGATCACCTTGGCGCCTCCGCGCTGCGCTTCCTTCACGATGTGCCAATGATGGATGTTGGTCGAGACGGAGTTGCACCCCCAGATGACGATGAGTTTCGATTCGCTGAAGCTCAAGGGGTCGGTGCCGTTGGTGGGTCCGACGGTGAGCAGCCATGCCGTGGACGAGCCCGAACCGCAGAACGTCTTTTCGGCGACGGTGGCGCCGAGCTTGTTGAAGAACGCGTCGCCGACGGTGAGACCCTGGATGACGCCTTCGTTGCCGAGGTAATTGTAGGGAAGGATCGCCTCCGCGCCGTGCTCGGCGATGATCGCGGAGAAACGCTCATGGATGGTGTCGAGGGCCTCGGCCCAGCTGATCCGCTCGAACGCGCCAGCGCCCTTTGGCCCGACACGTTTCATCGGATAGATCACGCGATCCGGGTTATAGTGGTGGCGGTCGAAATCACGAACCTTGCCGCACAGCGCGCCGCGCGTCATCGGATGTTCGGGATTGCCGCGCAGGCCGCTCAAGACGCCATCCTCGACAGTATAGATCATGGCGCAGGTGTCGGGACAGTCGTGCGGGCACGCGCCCAGCTTTTCAATGGTGTTGGCATGCGTCATTGGCGGTCTCCCAAAGCCTTATCGCGACGGCGGACGTCGAAAAGAGCGCCGTCGGCCGCGGATTTCATGTGAGACTACGCGCCAGAAGATCGCGGGCAACCTAGACGTTCAGCCGATTGGTTGAATAAAAAA
>JARLIW010000089.1 GCA_031291515.1 Beijerinckiaceae bacterium
ATAAAATCGGGTGTAGAGCCGCCGCGCCAGCGTTCGCGCGACGTCTTTCGCCACTTTTTTCCCCGTGCACAACAAACTGAAGCGGCGAGCCGCCGCGCTCGTCGGCGCTTGCGCCAGATCTTGGGAGGGCAGGCTACGCGACGCCGCGCCGTCGAACGCCGCGGTGATCAGGGTGACGACGCGGGCCAAGCAATCCTCGAACGTGGCGAGCGTGATACCGTCCGATTCCGTGCCGAGCCTTCCGATCGCGACGACCGCCGCGCCATTATCGATGGTCGCGACCGGCGCGCGCCCGGCGAAGATGGAGGCAAGAAGACTCTGTTCGCCGGGGGCGCCATCAAAGGTCAGACGCCAGACATTGCCTTGGTCTTGGGGAATGGTGCCCGAGAGATCGAGCGTGAGGTCTGGCGATCCGGCATTGGCGTCGCGGAAACGTTCGAGGCTACCCGGTGCCGCGAGGGATGCGAGGCCCGGCCGCGCGAGGCCATGAAGGAGGGTTTCGAAGCGAAACAACATCTCCGTGCCACGAGGCAGGCCCGCGGACGTGGGTGAACTCGTGACATTCAGCTTTAATCCCGGCCGCCGTGAAAGGCGTTCGAGCAAGCGAACGTGCCAGAGTCGGGCCGTGGGTTGGCCGATATGAATCGTTACGTTCATGGTCACGCTAACTTGTTACGTTCGGCATTCTAGAGTGGATAAATTAACCATTCTACTCTAGTCCGTGCGGACGGCGCGTTTTTTATTGCTCATATATTATTAATAAATACGGCGGGTGGCCGTTAAACACCTGTTAAGCATAACCGGTGATAATATTCGGGCAGTTCGCCCGTGCCGCGCGGCGGCTGAATTGTTGTCCCTGTGAGGCGTCCGCCGGTGAGAGCTCGATTGCCTTATAGTCCGGCCGAGGATCGCCGCGAAGGCATCGCGAGTCCCGACGATACGGCCGATGTCGGCGACATCTGGCGGATCTTTTATTGCCGACGCCGGGTGATTCTTGCCGTCGTGGCCGTTTGCTTCGTCGTCGCGCTGGCCTATGCCATGGCCGCGTCGCCGCAATATGCTTCGACGGCGGAGATCTTTATCGATCCGCGCGATCGCCAGATTCTCGCGAAAGACGTCAACCCCGATACGCTGGCGGCGGATGGCGGCCTTCTGCAAGTGGAAACCCAGGCCAGGGTCGTCGCCTCCGACGCGGTTCTTCTGCGGGCCGTCGAAAGCGCCGGGCTGGACCGTGATCCGGACTTTGGCGGCCGGAGCGCGTCGCCAATCGGCATGCTCCTCGGTCTCGTTTTCGGCGAAGACGCGACGGGCGAGGCCGCCCAAAAGAACAAAGCCCTGCGAGCCTTGCGAAAAAACCTCTCGGTCAAACGCGCCGACAAGGTCTTCGTCATCGACGTGACCGTGACGGCGAAGACCGCGGAAAAGGCCGCGCGTATTTCGGGCGCGGTCGCGGATGCCTATATCGCGGATCAAATCGCCGCGCGTGGACAGTCGACGCAGCGGGCGTCGGACGCGTTGGAAGCGCGCCTCGCCAATCTGCGCGATGGCGTCCGCGATATCGAAACGCGGGTCGAAAAATACAAGGCCGCGCATGATATCGTGGGAACGACCAAGGAACTCGTGAGCGATCAGCAGCTCGACGACAGTGGGGCGAAGCTCCAGAACGCGCGCTCGAAATCCCAAGAATTGCGCGCGCGGCTCGATCAGATCGAAGCTCTGCGGCGCGGCGGCGGCGATGCCGGCTCGATTCCGGAGGCCTTGCAATCGAGCGTGATCACGCAATTGCGGGCTTCGTCCCAAGACCTTTTGCGCCGCGAAAGCGACCTGCGGACGCGGGTTGGCGAGCGGCATCCCGATTTGATCGCCTTGGTCGAGCAGGTCCAAGAGGTCAAGCGCCAAATCAACGCGGAACTCGACCGTTTGGCGCGCGGGGCCCGCGGCGATTACGAGCGGGCGCTGGCCTATGAACGCTCGTTGAGCATGAGTTTCGATAAATCGAAAGCCAAGACGCAGACGACGGATCAGGATTCCGTCGAGCTTCACGAACTCAACCGCGAACTCGAGGCCCGGCGGTCGCTTTATCAACTCGTGCTCGCGCGCGCGGCCGAGACGAGGGCGCAAGCCAATATCGACACGACGAACGACCGCATTATTTCGAAGGCGATTCCCCCGGCCAAACCGAGCTGGCCGCCGCGCCTCCTCATTCTGCTTGGCGCGATCGGCGGCGGCTTGGGGCTCGGCGCGGGCCTTGCTTTGCTCCTCGAATATTGCGCGCCCACGGTCCTTTCGCCCAGCCAATTGGAGCGCCTTGCCGAGGCGCCGGTCATTGGCGTGCTTCATGCGCGCCGCCGGACGTTCTTGCAGAGGCGCGGCGCGCGAAATGCGTCCGGCGCGGGCGCCGCTCTTCGCCCCGACAACGAGATTACCTTGGCGCTGACTCGTCTCTGCGGGCCGATCGGAGCGCTTCGCGGCGTTCCCGATCCCTATTCGTTGGTTCTGACCTCGGCGCCGGGCGACACCGTCGCGCGCCTGCAGGCCATCGACCGCATCGTGACCGCCGCCGAGGAACGAGGCCTGGCGATCCTCTTGATCGAAGCCTCCGAGGACATTTCCAACCGCGCGGCCAAAAAGGGCTTTTTGAACGTCGTGAACGGAGAATGCGCGCTCGCCGCGGCGGTTCAAGCCCATGGTCCCCGGGGAACGAAACGCCTGGCATTGGGGGCGGTGCGAAATGCCGCGTCGCGCGAGTTGCAAGATGGTCAGATCGACCGCTTTCTCGAAGACGCGGGACGCTATTTCGATCTGATTCTCTTCGATGTCGGTCCGCTCGAACAGAATCCGGGCCTTGCGTCCCTAGCCGGTCGAGCCGACGACGTCTTGTTCGTCGCGGTTCAGGGCGTGACGTCCCAGCGGGCCGCCCGCGATATGAGCAGCGCGATCCTGGCGTCCACGGGCCAGCCAGTGTCCGCATCCCTTCTGATGCAAGCGGCGGCATAGGGGCCGACATGACCAGGCCGAAAATCGTGGGGGTCAACGGCATCGGAGCGGGCGCCGCGCGCTCTAGCCCCCAGCCGCGGTCTCGTCCCCCATTTGTGATCTACGTTGCCGCCGTGGCCGCCTTGTTTTTGTTGGAGAGCGGACTTTTATGGGTTCTGGGATACAATTACGCGGGCTTTGCCGGCAGCCCGGTCACAAAGATTCATCCCGCGACCTATCTCGTCGCTCTCGCCTTTTTTTGCCTCTGCTTTGAACACGCCAACCCTATTGGGGTCGGTGTCGCCATGGCCGCCAGGCGTCCAGCCTGCCTCCTGCTGATTGTCGCGGCGGCCCTTCAACTCGTGAGCATCGCTTCACACAACGGCGCCGGCGCGGCGGGTGTTTTCGACACGTTCATTTCCGCGCCGCTCGCTGTCATGATGTTCAGCAAAGCGGACCAGGGGACGCGCGAAAAACTCGAAAAGCTCATCCATCTCGTCATGATCGCCAACGCCGGATTGGGTATCGTGGAATTGGCGATCAAACATCCGATTTTTCCTTATCGGATCGATGGCGAGTTCTCGATCTACGATATGCGGGCGACCGCCTTGCAGGGACATCCGCTCAGCAATGCCGTCGTGACCGCGGTTTACACGCTCGCATTGGTCAGTGGCGGCGGCACCCTGGCCGCTTGGCCGCGTCTTGGGATTATCCTGCTGCAACTGACCGCGCTCGTGGCGTTTGGCGGACGCGTCGGTCTCGTCGTGACCGTCCTGGCCGGCGGTCTCTATTCCATCATGGGTCTGTTTCGGGTCCTTCGAACGGGACGTGTCTCGCTGCTTGCCGCGGCCGCGGCGGTGCTGGCTGTCACGCTCGTGCCGCTTGTCCTCGGCGTCCTCGTCAATCAGGGATTCTTCGACGCCATTTTGTTGCGTTTCGCGAACGATGGCGGCAGCGCGGAGGCGCGCGTGAAGATTATGAATATCTTTGGCGCGATTCCGCTCGGCGATCTCCTCATGGGCGCCGATCAGAGCCTGGTCGAGGACTTACGTCGGGGCAACGGGCTCGAACTCGGCATCGAAAATCCCATTGCGCGGCTTATTCTCTATCAAGGTGGGATCGTAACCGCCGTCTCGGTTTTGGCCGTCGGGTTGTTCCTGCGCGAATTGGCGCGCTATTCCCGTCCGGGCATGCTGTTGCCGATGATGGGCTTTCTGGTCATCATCAATACGTTCGAGAGCATCGGCAGCAAGTCGCTTTTGTTGACCAAGTTCGCGGTGATGATGTTGGTTTTGTTTCGGCCCAAGGTCTTGTCGTCCGCGCTCGCGGGGCAAATGGCCGCCGGGTTCGTGTCCGCCCAGGCGATCGGGAGGGGACGCGGGATAGCTGGGTATCCCACGCGCCCGGCGCATGTTCCGTTCCATACGCTTCGCCGGCGCCCCGCGCGGGTATCGCCCTATTTCGAGGCCTAGGTTTTAGGGTCGAGAAAATGCCCAAACGCCAATCAGCTCGTATTAACGTAAATTCTCGAAAGTCTCGCAAGAATTCGTCAATGCATTGCCGGGTCTATGTTATTTGCGTTAAGTTCACATGCGCTGAGTCGAGTTGGTGTAAGCGTTGAAGTTTGAGGCGGCAATGAGCAATTGGACGAATTTCGTGCATTTTGTGCAGGGCTATTTTCGCCGCCGGCGGAGCCAGCTCTATCGACTTCAATGTCCCGATCTGGCGGGGAAGCGCGTTTGCGATATCGGCGGATCGCGTCATTTCTGGGAGATGATGCCCGAGGATCTCGTCCCGAGCGATTTGCTTCTTTTGAATATCGCGGACGATGGGCAATCCTTGAGCCACACGGGGCGCTTCGCCAATATCGAAATCCGCCTCTACGATGGCAAGCACATTCCATTTCCCGACGGCTATTTCGACGTGGTCATGTGCAATTCCGTGATCGAGCATGTGCCCGTTGATCAGCGTGAACAGCTTTGCAACGAGATTCGTCGGGTGTCGAAGTATTATTTCGTGCAGACGCCGGCCTATGCGTTTCCGATTGAACCGCATTTCGTATTCCCATTTATTCATTGGTTGCCGCGTTCGCTCGGACGCAAACTGGTTCCATTTGGAATCTGGGCCATTTTTGAAAAACCCAGCGGCAAAAAGATGGACGATTACTTCGCCGAAGTGAATCTCTTGAAGAAGCGAGAGGTCACGAATTTGCTTCCAAACTGTAAGGTCCAAGTCGAACGGGCGCTTGGCTTGGTCAAGTCATACACGGCGCATGGATACGGCATTTTCCAGTAACGCGTGCGATCCCGCGATCACCGCGGCATTTCGAGGCCGAGCGCCGCGATGACGTCGGCGTCGAGCGCGCGGCTCGTATCGTCCATCAGCCCCATGCTGTCGAAGAGGTTCCAGAACGCCCAACCGAAGCCATGGGCCTCGGCGGACTCGCGGACATCCCTGATATAGCGGGCCCTATCGGCATCGCGAGCGCCGATAAATCGCCAAGTGGTTTTGACGGCGCCAAATTCGCCCATGACAATATGGTCTTTCGCGATCGAATGCCGCTCGCTCCAGGCGCTCACGGTGTCGAGATATCCGTCAATGAACGGCCGCCCGGGATTGGCCTCGAAATATTGCGCCATCAGCCGCTCGCTGACGGCATAGGCTTCCTTTTTGGCCTCGGACGAAATTCCGGTATCGGCCGCCATGCGCGCGCGAACGGCCGCGAGCGTGGCGTCGAGCGTGCCAGCGGAGCCCGGCCAAGGCACGCCGTTCAAGTCGCGGTAGACCGGTTCATGCAGCCAGGGCGCGCCTTGATGGCTGAAGAGATAGGGCTCGTAAAAATGAAAGGTGAAGAGCAGCGGTTGGAACCGCTCGAGCGAGGCCGGGTCAAGCGCGTCGAGGCCTCGAATCATGCTGCCGCAGGCGCCTGTCGCCACCAAGGGCAGGTTGTGAGCCGCGCCGCGCGCGGCCTCCAGGAGCGCGATCTGCACCGCGCTCCAAGAGCTCGACGCACATTCTTGCGGGGGTTCGTTGACGGGTTCGAGCGCCAAGCGCGGGAGCCCGAGCGCGCCCAGTGCTTTCGCGACCGTGGCGACGAGCAAGCGATAGGACGCGAACTTTGGCGCCGCCGTGCTGGACACGAGCGTTGCCGAATTCCAGAAATGCGTGGCTTCGTTCGTTTGGACGTTGACGATAATGCCAAGACCGGCGGCATGGGCTTGCTTCACCGCGTCGAGAAGGGCTTTGAGCAAGAGCTCCCGGCGCTCCAGTGGCGCATCGAGGAAGGGCCCGGGATCGAAGGGAAGCCGGATGAAATCGAAGCCGGCCGCCGCGAGACGCGCGAGATCGCGAGCGGTCGGCACCGCGCGATTTTCTTGATAGGGCGGCCAGGCGAAGTCGGTTCGCGGCGCGGGGTATTCCCGTGTGAGGGAAAACCATGGCCAGGTATTGATCCCCCGCCGAAATGGACGGACGGCTCCAGCGGCGAGGGCGCGTCTGACGACAAGGCTTTCGAGGTCGGACCCCGACGCGATCGAATAGGTCAAGCCCGCGCCAAAAACGAGAGCCTCGCGGCGAGACAGGGACATGGTCACGGCTTCCAATCTCCATCTGTCTTGCCTGGCGGTGCCGCCGGGGGCGCGGCGCTCTCGTCAATGCACTGCCATGACTGTCGTGAAATATTAAGGTTAAAAAATTCTTTAACTTGAAGAAATTCGCGCCTGTCGCAAAATACGAGACACTTTAGACAAGTTCATGCAATTGAATTTAGGGCTTGATAAGACCTTGCGTAGGTAACTGTGAAGAGCGTTGGATCCAATGAGACGGGATCCCTGTTTATGACGGGGCGGAGCGGATTTCGGCAATGATCATCACCTGCGTTCATCAGGGGTTCGAGCTCTATGGCTCGGACCGCAGCTTCGTGGAAACGGTGAGCGCGCTTCGCGCATCCTTTCCCGATGCCATGATCGAAGTGGTTCTTGCGCGGCGCGGGCCGATTGTCCCCGCGCTCGAGCCGTTTGCCTCGCGGATCACGATCGAACCTTTATGGATCTTGCGGCGCAAGGACTTGCCCCGCCTTGCGACCTTTGGTCTCTTGCGTCTGCCCGCCGCGCTGCTTCGCGCCCATGCGCGCCTGCGCCGCAGCGATTTGGTTTACGTCAATACCTCCGTCGTCGTCGATTATATGCTCGCGAGCCGGTTCAGCTCGAAACGGGCCATCATCCACGTTCACGAAATTGCGACCGGCGCGACGCGTGCTCTGCTTCGCGCGCTTGTCCGCTTCAGCGGCGCCCGGGTTATTTTCAACTCCCGCGCGACGCGCGACGCTTTTGCCCTGCCGGCAAGCCAGGAGTCTCGCGTGATCTATAATGGTCTCAAGGGACCCGCCGCGATCGAGCCGAAGACATTCGACGGCAGCCGACCGCTCCATCTTCTCATGATCGGCCGCTTTAGCCGGATCAAGGGTCAAGAGGTCCTCGTGAAGGCCCTGGCTCTGTTGCCGGAGCATTTGCGGCCCGATGTCAAAATTGTCGGCGGGGCGTTCGAAGACGACGAGCGCGAGCAGCGTCTCGTGGATCTCGTCGCCGAATCGGGCCTTGCGGAACATGTCGCTTTGTTGCCGTTCGTCGACGATCCCGCGCCGCTTTATCGCTGGGCCGACATCGTGACCGTCCCTTCGCGGTTGCCGGAATCGCTCGGACGGGTCGCGATCGAGGCGATGGCCTACGGCCGCCCGCCCGTGGTCTCCGATATCGGCGGTCTGCCGGAGGTCGTCGAGGACGGCCGGACGGGCTGGCTCGTACGGCCCGATCAACCCGCCGATTTGGCGCAAGCGCTGCGCGCGATTATCGAGAATCCCGCGGCGTGGACCGAGATGCCTGCCGCCGGCCGCGAACGTTATGAGAACCTGTTCAGCGAATCCGCGTTTCAAGCCGCCTTGACTTCGATGATTTCCGAAATTTTGGAGACGGCCGCCTCGCCGTCGCGGGGCGTTGCGCCGGTTCCCTTACCGCGAGGCAACACGGCATGATCGCGCGGATCCATGCGTTCAGCCGCCGCTTCCTGATGATGCTGAGCGGAGAAATGCTGCAAAGCGCGTTTGGCTTTGCGTTGAATATTTTGCTTTTGCGCGCGCTTTCGGCCGAGCGCTACGGCGTCTTCGCGATCGTCGTGCTGATTGGCGCGTTTGGTATCCTTTATATGCGCGCCTTGGTCGGCGTGCCGGCCTGCACCTATATCCCGCAAAGTCGGCGTCCTTCGATTGCTGTTTTTT
The DNA here is from genome assembly GCA_031291515.1 of Beijerinckiaceae bacterium. Lineage (GTDB taxonomy): Bacteria > Pseudomonadota > Alphaproteobacteria > Rhizobiales > Beijerinckiaceae > RH-AL1. Next base: position 8,249 of record JARLIW010000089.1, read on the forward strand.
ACAATGTGATGTTTGGGTCCGCGGCCATCGTGGCGGCGTTGATCTGGGCGCTCGTTGCCGGCGTGTCGCTCGCCGTTTGGCAGCCGGCTGGCGCCATTGCCGGAGGGACTTTCGCGGGAGCTTGGGCGCTTCGTTCCTACGTCCGCATGGCTTTGTTCGCGCAAGGCCGGGCTCGGCTCGCCACCGCGAGCGATTTCGCGTTTACGATCTCGGCGGCTGCCCTTTGTTTTCCCATGATCATGCTGGTTCCGAGCGATCGCCTTCTCGAAGTTGTCTTGTTCGCATTGACCACGGCGCATCTGATCGGCGCGGGGCTGAGCTTTGTCGTTCTGCGCGAGCCGATCCGGTTTTCGCTGAGCCGGGCGGTCCGGACCAGATTGTTGAAACTGTTGCCGTCCATGACATGGTCGATCGTCAGCGTGACGGCCGCGAACATCCAGGGGCAGGGGGCCGTCCTTCTTCTCGCGATCATCGCGGGGCCGGCGGCTTACGCGCCAATTGCCGCCACCATCGCGTTTTTTTCGCCCCTGCGCCTTGCCGCCGCCGCTCTTTCCAATATGACGCAGCCGGACTTTGCCAGCACGATGGCGCGCAAGGGACCTCGCGCCGTCATCGGGACGCTCTTGATCTCGACGGGCATGATCGCGGTGGTCTGTGGTCTCTATGGCCTCATGATGTTGTGGGCATTCCCAGCTTTGGCGGTCCATGCCTTCCCGCGTCGATTTGATGCGGAACCCCTTAACCTCATCGCCTTTCTCGTGTGGTGTATCGCGACGGTCGCGGTCCTCTATTCCGTTCCGCGCACGCTTCTTGAGACCGTGCAAAAATATCGCGAGAATGCCGTGCTCGCGGCGGTGGGTGGCGTGGTCGGCTTGCCCGTCGTCGTGCTCTTGTTGATTTTCGCCTCGCCCGCATGGTCGTTGACCGGCATTCTCGTTTCCGAATGCGTGATCTTGGCCGGGTCGTGGATCGCGGCTCTTCCGGTCATTTATCACATTCCTGGACGGGCGCGGGATAAACGCCATTCCCGTTGGTTCACGCGATATTTCGCGAGCCCCGGCACGATGCCGTCCCATCTTGCCGCCCGGGAGTTTGGAACCGAGGCCTAGCGGCGCGGGATCGGCGCGTGGCTTTCACAGGGTGTCGCGCGCCGGTCCATGGGCCGCCGCCGCGCGACGGGCTTGAATGGAAACTTAACGGGGCTCGGCTAATGTTTGGCCATGCGGCAAAACGAATCCAAGCATGATGAAGACAGGGGCGGCGCTTCGCGGCCAAGGTTGGTCTGCCGCCAGATTGCCGAATCCGATCTTCCCGCCGTCGCCGGTCTGCTCACGCGGGGGTTTCCCGCGCGGTCGCGATCGTATTGGGAGCATGCGCTCGACGCGATGGCGCGGCGCTCGGTGCCGTCGGACTGCCCCCGGTACGGCTTCGTTCTGGCATCCGGGGATCGCTTGGCCGGTGTCGTCCTTCTAATCTTTTCGGAGCCTCGCGACGCCGGAGCGGATCCGCGCTGTTTCGTGTCGAGCTGGTATGTCGAGGATGAGTTCCGCGCCTATGCGTCCTGGTTGATTAGCCGGGCGCTCAAGCAAAAGCAGGCTCTCTATCTCAATATGTCGTCCGCGTCGCACACCCGCGACACGATCGCGGCGCAAGGTTTCTCGTGTTATGCGGAAGGGGTCTTTTTCGCCGTGGCGGCCCTCGCGCCGGGGCGCGAGGCGGCAAAGATCGCTCCGGCCGACGCCGGTCCCGGCGACGATCCGGTTTTCGCTCTATTGGCCGATCATGCCCGCTACGGATGCCTGAGCCTGATTTGCACGGCAGGCGGTCGGACCTATCCGTTTGTGTTCCTGCGGCGTCGGATCCCGAAGACGATCCTACCCTGCGCGCAATTGATCTATTGCGCGGATCTCGCGGACTTTATCCGCTTTGCCGGGCCGCTGGGCCGCTATCTCTTGCGGCACGGACTTCCCTTGGTCATGGTCGACGCGAATGGCCCGCTGGAAGGCCTGCCTGGCCGTTATTTGCCCGGACGTCTGCCGAAATATTTCCGTGGTCCGGCGCCGCCGAGGCTGGGCGACCTTGCTTATTCCGAGGCTGTCTTGTTTGGACCCTAGATTGCCGCCTATTGAAAATACGACGCTTGTCTTCGGCGCGGGGCCGGCGCCGTGAGATTTGCGCTCGCGCGGCCACGTCTGTATGGCGGATCGCGCTTTGAATTTATGTCTTTCGAGCGAAACCCCCACGAGAAAGATATGTCGCCGCGCGGGAGAACCGCCTAATTTCCAGAAGCCATCTCGTCCCCACCATCGTGATGGTCTGGGCCGCCGTCACGCCTGCCTGTTGGCGGCGGCCCCTTTTCTCGCAGAGCCGCGCGCCGTTGGCGATCGACGCCAAAGCGGCTCCGGCGTTGCCGCCAGAGCGTCCTCGACTGTCGAAAGAAAAAGATTTGTCGTCGCTTGGGCCGCGGCCCTCGACGCGAGGCGCTTAATGCGTTGCGATCACGCGAGCCAACAGTTCTTCAAGCGATGGTTGGTTGCGCGGGGTGGCGGGACTCGGATTTTCACCGGTCGGTTCCAATGTTTCGTCCGGGGCGACGGCGCCCAACAAGGTCCAGAATTCGGCGGTCTTGGCAATTGCCGAAAATGGGGTGTTGTTGGACTGGGCGGCGGAGCGCATTAGGGATGGGCGCATTTGGCCCGCGTAATCTTCCGAATCCCGCGCGCGGGCATTGTCCGGCCGCGGCCTGCGCGAGAAACTGCCCTGCCTGCGCCCGTCGTTGGGATTTTCCATGATCCGGAGGATATCGCTATCGTCCGCGCCGTTTCCGAACCGTCTGCGCGCTTGGATGCGGGTGTTCGTTTCGGCGATGTGTCGCGTCTGCAGGGAAACGTGCATTCGGCATCTCCTTCTAGAGACTTGCACGTTACGCCCGATATCTTGCCCGAAGCTGGAAACGAATTCTAAACTTTTAATCAGATGCGAATCGGAGCCGCCGTTTCGCGCGCTGATCGAGCGGGCAAGGTCAGGCCTCGGATCGCCGCCGTGGCGGCGCCGGGGCTTGGCGCCAACCGGCCACCGCCGCCTCGATCGGACGCGAAGTCTGGATGTTAATCCAATGGTTTTCAGCCCAACGGCACAGAAACGGTAGCGTATATGTGCCGGAATGATCTTCGCAAAGCAGCTGAACCGCTTCGTCCTCGCGAGGCATGCGATCATTTATGAATTGCGCGAGCCGGCTCGCTCTCTCGACCATAATCATTTCCTTTCCAAGTTTCATCTTTTCAAGTCAGCCGCGTTCACGAAAATAATCAGTATTCTATTCAATAAAGGTAAGCCGTCGCCATCTTGACCACTGAAATTAAATTCATGCGGCGCGACTAGCGGGCCCTTGCCGCCGGGCGGGATGTTTAATTTATACGCCCGCTTCCGGGGTTAAACAAGCACAAGCCAACTTTGCAAAGTTCCGGGTCCCGGCGTCCTTAAAGGCCCGCGGCGCCGAGTGATACGTCGCCGAAATACTTATTAAAAATTTATTACAAACCTCATGCTTGATACCTTGATGCTTTTTTGCTGCCGGCTGCCTTGGCGACAACATGATTTCGATAAAATTGAAATCGGCGCCATTCGTCCGCTTTACCTTGGTTCAAGGAAGGGTATTATCCGCGCCGATGCCACATTTTCCTAAAAACACATCTTTGGCCCTCACGCGCCGCGCGATTCTCGTCGGATCGGCGGCGGTGCTCGCGTCGTCGCGAGCCATGGCCGCGCCCCTGCCTGTCTTTAAACTCGGGACCCTGCCGCTCGGCACGGCCTCGTGGGAGGCGGAGGCGATCAGTCGCAACGGCTTGGATGCGGCGGCGGGCATCAAGCTCGAGGTCGTCAAACTCGCGTCGAACGAAGCGGCGCGCATTGCTTTCGTATCGGGCAGCGTCGATTCGATCGTCAGCGATTTGATTTTTGCCGCGCGTTTGCGCGCGGAGGGCAAAAAGGTCCGCTTTCTTCCGTTTTCGTCGTCCGAAGGCGGCGTGATGGTTGCGGCGGCCTCGCCCGTGACCACGATCGCGGAACTCGCCGGCAAATCGATCGGGGTCGCGGGCGGACCGCTCGACAAGAGCTGGATTTTGTTGCGCGCGGTGGCGCTTCAACAAGCAAAGCTCGATCTTCAGAAAGACGCCAATCCGGTGTTCGGCGCGCCGCCCTTGCTGTCGTCCAAACTCGAGCGCGGGGAAATCGACGCGGCGCTGTTGTTTTGGAATTTTTGCGCGCGGCTCGAGGCGAAAGGCTTCCGGCAATTGACGAGCGCGCAGGCGATCACGGCGGCGCTTGGGATTCCCGGCAACGTCGCCTTGCTCGGCTATCTCGTCCACGAGGACGCCGATCCCGCCGCGTTGGCTGGCTTCGCCAAGGCCTCGCGCGCGGCAAAAAACTTGCTCGCCAGTCACCCCGACGCGTGGACCGATATCCGGCCGCTGATGGAGGCGCCCGATCAGTCGACGTTCGAATCGTTGAAGCGCGCGTTTATATCCGGCATTCCGAATCGTCCGCGCGCCGCCGAGATCGCGGATGCGACGTCTCTGTTCGCCCTTCTTGCCAAACTCGGCGGCGAAAGTCTCACGGGCGCCGCGAAAAGCCTTCCGGAGGGGCTTTACGTGGATCAGGCCTTGTACGGCTGAGCGCGCTCATGCGTTTGCCGCGATTTGCCGCGTCCCTTGCGGTCTTGGTCATCCTGTGGGGGATCGCCGCCGCCGCCGTGCATTCAAGCACGCTGCCGTCGCCGGCATCGGTCTTCCTCTTCATCGTGCAAGATTGCCTGCACGGCGATATGCTCGTCAATTTGGGCATGACGCTTTGGCGGGTCGTCGCCTCGTTTGTTTTGGCGATGGCGGTCGGCTCCGCGATCGGCCTCGTTCTCGGCCGGGGCCGTTTCTTGGACGAGGCGTTCTCGCCCTGGATGCTCACGTTGTTGAACACCCCGGCGCTCGTCATCACGGCCTTATGTTATATCTGGCTGGGCTTGAACGAGTTCGCCGCGATCTTTGCCGTCGCCCTGAACAAGATCCCCAATGTCGCGGTCTTGCTCCGCGAGGGCGTGCGCTCGTTCGATCCGGCCTTGGACGACATGAGCAAGGTCTATCGTTTCAGCGCGTGGAAGCGGCTTCGCCACATCTTTATTCCCCAGCTCATGCCGTTTTTGATTGGCGCGGCGCGGTCTGGCCTTGCGCTGGTTTGGAAGATCGTGCTTGTCGTGGAATTGCTCGGACGCCCGAATGGCGTCGGCTATGCCATCGCCTATTATTTTCAACTTTTCGACGTTCGCGCCGTTCTCGGCTACAGCGTCGCGTTTTCGCTGGTGATGCTGGCGATCGAATTTGTGGTGCTCCAGCCCCTGGATCAATATGCGCGACGCTGGCGAACCGCCGCTTCTTGAGATCAATATCGCGAGCAAGCGATACCGGGGCGCGGGACGCGTCGATCTTGACGTGATCAAGGACCTACGGTTCTCGCTGGCCCAGGGATCGGTCACGTGTCTGCTTGGACCGTCTGGCTGCGGGAAGACGACGGCGCTGCGAATCATCTTGGGACTCGACCGGAAGTTCGAGGGCGCCGTGACGCCGCCGGTCGATTCGTTGAAGCTCGGGGTCGTGTTTCAAGATCCGCGGCTTTTGCCGTGGCGGACGGTCGAGGAAAACATCCGGCTGGCGGCGCCGTCGATGAGTCCGTCCGGCCTCGAGGACATCCTGCAAAGTCTCGGTTTGTCGGACTGGCGCGCGCATCGGCCGGGCGAGTTGTCGGTCGGCATGGCCCGGCGTGCCGCGGTCGCGCGCGCGCTGAGCGTCGAACCCGATTTGCTCGTCCTTGACGAAGCTTTCGTATCGCTCGACGAGCGCGGCGCCAGCGTATTGCGTCAGTATGTCTTCGGCGTGGCGCGCGCGCGTGGAACGGCCATCCTGATGGTCACGCATAATATTGACGAAGCGCTCCGCCATAGCGACAGGATTCTCGTTCTGGCGCCCCGCCCGACGCATGTCCTGGAATCGTTCGAACTAGCAGCCCCGCTCGTGGCGCGCGACGCGACTTGGATGGAAACCCAGCGTCGCCGGTTCGAACAGGTGGTCGGCGCGACGGGCTTGCCCCAGCCCCCGCGGGCAATCGCGTCGAATCACGCAACCGACCCTTTTTGGTAAAAATATTTTAATTCCAGCGAACGATTCCCGGCCGCCATTCGGGCGTCCGGAACGCCGTTTCCGCGATACGATTTTATTGTTCAAAAGTTTCACGGCTGCGAAAAAAAAGAGCAATTTTAAGTGTTTGGTCCGAAGGGCGCGTTGCTGCACCGCAATATCCGCCTGAAAATAGTGCGAATTGTCAAAGCGGCAATTTCTTCCGACTAAAGACATAGGACCAAGACATGAGCGTTCTCTAAGAATCGTCTTGCGAAGAATCCTAAGCTTGGTAGTGTCCAGCCGTCTCCGGTGGCGACTAAACGTAATGCGGAGGATCTGGGCGGCCGTAAAAAACATTAAGAAGAGCGGCTGCTGCTGGAGTGCCTGGTTCCTTATCTCAATATCCATGAAACACGGCGTTGGACGGTTTGAGCGGCAAAGACTCGAGCACGATCCATCGTTTTGGAGGAAGCCCCACATGAAATATATTGGCTTGGCTGCGGCCACCGCCTGTCTTTTGTCCTATTCTGCACCGGTTTTCGCGGCCTCGGATCTCGATGGACTGATTGCGAACCCAAGCAACTGGGCAATCCCGACGGGCGACTACGCGAACACGCGTTATTCGAAGCTCGATCAAATCAACGCCGGTAACGTCAAGAAGCTGCAAGTCGCATGGACGTTCTCGACGGGCGTTCTTCGTGGTCACGAGGGTGCGCCTCTCGTCATCGGCGACGTCATGTACTTCAGCACGCCGTTCCCGAACATCGTTTACGCGCTCGATCTCAACAACGACGGCCGTATCCTCTGGAAGTACGAGCCCAAGCAAGATCCGAACGTGATCCCCGTCATGTGCTGCGACACGGTCAACCGTGGCGTTGCTTATGACAACGGCAAGATCTTCCTCCATCAGGCCGACACCAATGTCGTCGCGCTCGACGCGAAGACCGGTAAGGAAATCTGGAAGGTCCAGGATTACGATCCGTCGAAGGGCGCGACCGGCACCAGCACGCTTCTGCCCGTCAAGGGTAAGGTCATCGTCGGCGTGTCCGGTGGTGAGTTCGGCGTGCAGGGCTCCGTGACGGCTTACGACCAGGAGACTGGCAAGCGGATTTGGCGCGGCTATTCCGAAGGTCCGGACACCGACACGCTGATCGACCCCGTCAAGACGACCTCCCTCGGCAAGCCCGTTGGTCCCGATTCCAGCACCAAGACCTGGCAGGGCGACCAATGGAAGACCGGTGGCGGCGCGACGTGGGGTTGGTATTCCTACGATCCGAAGCTCGACCTGATCTATTACGGGTCCGGCAATCCTTCGACCTGGAACCCCAAGCAGCGTCCGGGCGACAACAAATGGTCCATGTCGGTTTGGGCTCGTAACCCCGACACCGGCGCGGTGAAGTGGGTTTACCAGATGACCCCGCACGACGAGTGGGATTATGACGGCATCAACGAAATGCCGCTGGTCGATCAGAAGGTCGATGGCAAGGACCGCAAGCTCCTCGTCCATTTCGATCGTAACGGTTACGGCTATACGCTCGACCGTGACACGGGTGAACTTCTCGTCGCCCAGCATTTCGACCCGGCCGTCAACTGGTCCGACAAGGTCGAAATGGACAAGGCCTCGCCGAACTACGGCCGTCCCTATGTCAACGCCAAGTACTCGACCGAGCACGGCGGCGAAGACGTGAACACCAAGGGCATCTGCCCGGCGGCTCTCGGCTCGAAGGACGAGCAGCCCTCGGCCTTCTCGCCCAAGACCGGCCTGTTCTACGTGCCGACGAACCACGTCTGCATGGATTACGAGCCCTTCAAGGTCAGCTACACCCCCGGTCAACCCTACGTCGGCGCGACCCTCTCGATGTA
>JARLIW010000322.1 GCA_031291515.1 Beijerinckiaceae bacterium
ACCACCGCGCCGTCGCATCCGGTGCGCAATCGCGCGCCCGGCTTGCTATTCCCATTTCAACCTCCTCGCCCGTGGTTCTTCGGTAGAACCAAAGGCGGTGACGCTAAAGGATCGATGCGTGCAAGTTCTCGTTCGCGAGAATAATGTCGACCAGGCTCTCAAGGCGCTGAAAAAGAAGATGCAGCGCGAAGGTATCTTCCGCGAAATGAAACTGCGCGGACATTACGAGAAGCCGTCCGAGAAGCGCGCGCGCGAAAAAGCCGAAGCCGTCCGCCGGGCCCGCAAGCTGGCGCGCAAGAAGATGCAGCGCGAAGGTCTGTTGCCGATGAAGCCGAAGCCGCTTCCCGGCGCGCCGCGCTAATTGATTTTTAACGGCTTGTAACGTTACCGGCGCGGCGTGGCGCCAACGGCGCGCCTTCCGGCTATTTGAATCCATGTAATGCGTCCTATTCTTGCCAGATTGATCTTGGCATAAGGCGTTTCGGCGCTTGTCCGCGAAAGGGCCGGGAAAGACGACCGCGATGACCGAATTTTTCCACGCCACTGCGCCGAATGATGTGGCGCATCGGGAAAAGCCCCGGCCCGGCTCAAGCGTCGGCGCGAATCGCTCGTTCGCCGTGATTCTCCTTGCGGCTGTCGTTGCCCTGGGGGGCTGCGGGCCGTCCCTGCAAATGGGGCAGACCGGCGCCGGAGTCGCCGAAATCGCGGATTCCTCGCCGCAAGCGGCGTCGGACAACATCGCGTCGCTGACCGAGGTCGTGACGCGCAACCCCAATAATGTCGAGGCCTTGACGACCCGCGGTGTCGCCTATGCGAAGTTCGGTCGCTTCGCGGAAGCCATCGCCGATTTCAGCCGGGCGATCGAACTGGATCCGAATAGCTATGCCGCCTTGACCGACCGGGCCCTCGCCTATCGGCAGACGAATCGGAACGAGCTGGCGCTGGCGGACTTCAACCGCGCGCTCACGGCCAATCCACGCCATGCCCCGGCCTATCTCGGCCGCGCCAATCTCGAGCGCGTGCAGGGCCAACTCGAGCAAGCGAAGGCCGATCTCGACCAGGCGATCAAGTTGAATCCGGAGAGCGCGCAGGCGTTTCACTCGCGCGGGCTGATCTATCAGCGCGAGGGCAATCAGGCCTTGGCGATCACGGATTTCGATAATGCGATCGATCGTGATCCCTTCGCCGCGGCTCCCTACCAAGCCCGCGGCGAAAGCCTCATTGCCATCGGCAAGAACGATAAGGCGATCGAGGATTTTAACGCGGCGCTGAACGTCAACAACAAGAACGCCAGCGCCTGGGCGGGCCTCGGCCTCGCCTATGAGAAAATGGGCGACCGCGCCAAGGCCAGCCTGAATTATCAGCGGGCCCTCACGCTCGACCCCAATAATGCCGTTGCCCGCGATGGCTCCTCGCGCGTCGGCAGAGCCTGACGGAGTTTTCCGTCGTCCGTTTTCGCAACGCGGATCGGGCGCCTGAAAATCAAGACACGCTGGAACGCGATCGAGGTGATTGACAAAAGCGGGCTGGCCGGGTAGGTCTCCGCGTCTCTGCTGTCGCTTTACGGCACGTTGAGCTTTGGCTCCACGTCTTGGGCGCACAGGGTCCCATAAACTGCAAAAGAAGCCTGTCGCGCGCGATGGTCCCATCGCGGCAGACCGGATTGAACACGAGGATAACGATGTTCGCAGTCATCAAGACAGGCGGCAAGCAATATAGCGTTGCCGCGGACGATACGATTACCGTCATGACGCTTGTCGGAGAACCCGGCGATCGCGTGACCTTCGACAATGTGCTCATGCTCGTCGGCGAGACTGAGACGAAGCTCGGCGCGCCCTTCCTCGAAGGCGTCAGCGTCACCGGCGAGATCGTCGCTCACGAGCGCGGCCCCAAGGTGATCGCTTTCAAAAAGCGCCGGCGGCAGAATTCGAAGCGCAAGCGCGGCCATCGTCAGGATTTGACGACGGTTCGTATCCTGCAGCTTGTAACGGGCTGATTTTCGCGGCTTGACGAGTTTGCCGGGCGATAGCGCCCGGTTGCTTCTTTCCAAATCGATTGAGCCCGGCGGATGATGGCCAGGGCCTCGGAGCAAGACGATGGCACATAAAAAGGCAGGCGGGTCGTCCCGCAACGGCCGCGACTCGGACGGGCGCCGCCTCGGCGTCAAAAAGTTTGGCGGCGAGCACGTAATCGGCGGCAACATTATTATCCGCCAACGCGGCACGACGTGGCATCCCGGCGCGAATGTCGGAATCGGCGTCGACCACACGTTGTTCGCCCTTAAGGAAGGGCATGTTCTCTTCACGACCAAGGCAAATGGCCGGTCTTTTGTATCGGTCGTCGAACCCCAGACCCAAGCCGCCGAATAAGGCAGCTTGATCGTCCGGGGCCTTTAGTCCCGCGACAGCGAAAACCGCGCGGGCCTGACAGTTTGGCCGCGCGGTCCATTCGGGTGCTCAAGCATCTCGGATCGCGCATGACATCCCCATGGGGGCGCGCGATTTGCCGGGCTGGCCGAAAGCCTGACGAGCCGCGTTTCCGCCGGAGCGCGCAACATGTTCCCGGATATCACCCGCGACGATATTTTTCGCTTGGAGACGCGGCGGCTTTGGCTGCGCTGGCTTCGCGCGACCGATGCGGCGGCGCTTGCGAACTTCGCCAGCCTCGCCGCCGTCGCGCAAATGACGGCGTCGATTCCCCACCCCTACCCGGCCGGCGAGGCCGAGCGCTTCATTCTGAAGGCGCGCGAGGAAACCGCTGGCGGCCAGTCCCTCATTCTCGGCATTACGCTCAAGAACAAGGCCCGCACGCTGATTGGTCTCGTCAGCGCGGAAACGGGATCGGGACGCAATGCCGAGATCGGCTATATGATCGCGCCGTCCGCGGCCGGACGCGGCTTCGCCACCGAAGCGGCCTCGGCGCTGATCGATACGATTTTCAGTCTGACGGAAACGCGGACGATCGTGGCCAATACCCGCGATCACAATAAGGCCTCGCGCCGGGTGCTCGAAAAGTGCGGCTTCGAGTTCAGGGAATCCGCGCCGACCAATCTGCCCGCGCGCGGCGGCTTGCATCCTTGCGATCACTTCGCCCTGACTCGCTCCAACTGGGCTTCGCGCGACCGGACCCGGCGGATGCCGGGCATGGCGCAACAAATCGCGCGCCGGGACGAGGACGCGGCGAGGGCCAACGGCCATCGCTGGGACCAGTAAGCCTGGTCTACAACATGCTCGCCAAGACCCGATCGGGCGGCCGATGGCCGTCCCAGAACGTCTTGACGTTGATGATGACCTTCTCGCCCATGTCGACGCGGCCTTCGGTCGTGGCCGAGCCCATGTGCGGGAGCAGCGTCACTTTGCCGGCCTTGGCGAGTTTGAGCAATTTTGGCGAAACGCTCGGCTCGTGTTCGAATACGTCGAGGCCGGCGCCGGCAAGATCACCCGCCTCGATCATCCGCGTCAGCGCATTCTCGTCGATCACCTCGCCACGCGCCGTGTTGATGAGAATCGCCTCGGGCCGAAGATATTTGAGCCGCCGCGCGGACAGCAAATGATAGGTCGCGGGCGTGTGCGGACAATTGACGGAGACGATGTCCATCCGGGCCAGCATCTGGTCGAGCGATTCCCAATAGGTCGCCTCCAGCCGTTCCTCGACCAGCGCGCTGAGGCGGCGGCGATTGTGATAGTGAATCTGCAAGCCGAAGGCGCGGGCGCGCCGGGCGACGGCTTGGCCGATCCGCCCCATGCCGACGATCCCCAGGCGCTTGCCGGTGATCCGCCGTCCGAGCATCCACGTCGGCGACCATCCCTTCCACTCGCCGGACGGAATGGCATTGGCGCCTTCGACGACACGGCGCGCGACCGCGAGGATCAGCGCCATCGTCATGTCCGCCGTATCGTCGGTCAGGACGCCCGGCGTATTGGTGACCGTGATGCCGCGTTCCAGCGCGGCGGGAATGGCGATATTATCCACGCCATTTCCGAAATTGGCGATGAGCTGAAGCTGCGGCCCGGCCTCGCCGATCAATTCGGCATCGATCCGGTCGGTAACGGTCGGCACGAGCACATCGGCGAGCTTCACGGCCTCGATCAATTGCACGCGCGTCATCGGCTGGTCGTCCATGTTGAGCCGCGTGTCGAAAAGCTCGCACATCCGCGTTTCAACGCGGTCGGGTAGCCTGCGAGTGACGATAACGAGCGGTTTCTTCTTGGCCATGTCCAGTGTTCTCGAGCCGCCGCTTTGATGCCGCTTTAACGTAGCATGAAGCTATGTTCGTTCGACTCGCCTTCACCCGGTTTTAACGATGCCCGGCCATCAGATAGGGCGAGACATTCGTTACGCGCGTTCCGGCGGTCCTTGGCCTCTCTAGCAGATGGCGGCTCAAAGACAAGAAGCCGAGTGCCTGACAGAACCGGAGATCGGCTTTTAAATGCAGAGCGAAGAACAGCATGGGATGAAGGGTCGCCGGGGCCGACGGGCCCAGTGGCATATTGTCATGCTCGTGATGGGCTTATCCACATTGATCGGATCGGTTTCACACGGACGTGCCGAACAAACCGGCACCGCGAGCGGCCTTCCCGTCCCGCGTTATGTCAGCCTGAAATCAGACCGCGTGAACTTACGCGAGGGCCCGGCCAAGGATCACCGCACGACCTGGATTTTTCAACGCGCCGGCCTGCCCGTGGAAATCACCGCCGAATTCGAGACCTGGCGAAAAGTCCGGGATTCCGAGGGCGCCGAAGGCTGGGTTTTGCATTCGCTCCTGTCGGGACGGCGCACAGCGCTCGTCACGCCGTGGAAGAAAGAGGCCAAGGACAACGTCAACTCGGTTCTCTATGCGAAACCGAGCGATAGCGCGCCAGAGGTCGCGTTGTTGCAACCGGGCGTTCTCACCAATATCCGGTCCTGCGACAAGGTCTGGTGCCGCGTGAATGGCGAGGGATTCGACGGCTTCATTCACCAAACCGAATTGTGGGGCGTCTATCCCAACGAGGTGATCGAGTGAGAAGGACCGCGTAAGACAGCCATTGTCACAAACGCTACAGAGTCTCGTGAACTCAGCGTTCGCTATGTCGCAATAAAAGAGCGATATGTTCCCGCCTTTGTGAGTCCATCAAGACGATCAGGCTCTAGCTCTTCGCGCGAAGCCGGATCACCACGTCGATGCCGGCGATTTCCATCCCTTCGGGCGGTTCGGGGATAATCCCCCGATCGATGTCGAGCGCTGGTATATCGATCAGCGTGTTCGAGCCTTGGATGATGAAATGGTGGTGGTTCGACACGTTGGTGTCGTAATAAACTTTACTGCCGTCGACGGCCACTTCCCGCAAGAGACCGGCTTGCGTGAAAACGTGCAGCCCATTGTACACCGTGGCGAGGGACACGGGCACGCGCAATTCCTGCGCTTCTTCGAAAAGCTTTTCGGCGGTGAGATGCCGGTCGCCCTTGGAAAAGAGTAGCAAGCCGAGCGCCATGCGTTGCCGGGTTGGACGCAAGCCCGATTGTTTGAGCTTGCTCCGCAACGAATGGACCGGACAGCCAGCCATCAAGGCATCGAGCCGGCCCTGCGCCGTCAAAGCCTGAGGATTTTGAGTTTTCACGCGCTGAGCAGTCATTATTATGTTTGAAAACCTTCACTCGTTGTCCGGAACTATAGGGACGATCCCTTGGCTCCGCAAGCTTGATGCCATGTACAGGCGCGGCTTCGATGGCCGGCCTCCCCCATCTTTCCAGGGACGGGCGCCTCAAACCAGCGGGATCGGCGGGCGCAAGCGCTTCCGGTCCCGGTTTCCCTGTGTTAATAGCCCGCTCTGTTGCGCCCGGGACCCAATCGCCCAGGCTATGGTTTCTGATGAAAGTGCCCATAAAATGAGCGAGCGCCGCTCCCATTTCGACTACGAAGACCTCTTGGCCTGCGGCCGTGGAGACCTTTTCGGAGCAGGCAATCCGCAATTGCCCCTGCCCCCGATGCTCATGTTCGACAGAATCACCGAACTTTCGGAGACTGGCGGCCCCTCGGGCAAAGGCTTCATCCGGGCGGAACTCGATATTAATCCGGATCTCTGGTTTTTCGCCTGCCACTTCAAAAACGATCCGGTCATGCCGGGATGCCTCGGACTCGATTCGCTCTGGCAATTGCTTGGATTCTACCTCGGCTGGCTCGACCTGAAGGGTCGCGGCCGGGCGCTTGGCGTCGGCGAGGTGAAATTCGCCGACCAGGTTCTGCCGACCGTCAAGCGCGTTGTTTATGGCGTTGATCTCAAGCGCGTGTTTAAGACCAAGCTCGTCCTCGGCATCGCCGACGGCTGGCTCGAGGCGGACGGCACGAAAATCTACGAAGCGAAGGATCTGCGGGTCGGCCTCTTTCAGCCCGCGTTGGCCCCCGCGTAAGCGCACGAAGGAATGAAAACGCGCTCCCATCGAGACCCTGGGCATCTTTTTCGGGGCACGCTCGTCGGGACACGCCCTAAAGGACAACCAACGAACCGACCTCGCGCGATGTTCGTCGCCGAGCCAGGAAATTTGGCGTATAGACCACCGCTTTCCCCTATAGAGACCATATAATCTTTTGAAACGAATGCGGCAGCGCTTATTCCCGTCCTAGAAGCTCGCGGGAGCTTTCGGGGGATTTGTCGCAAGACCGACAAGCGGAGAAGCGAATGAGACGCGTCGTCGTCACGGGAATGGGTATCGTTTCCTCGATCGGAAATTCGACCCAAGAGGTTCTCACATCCCTGCGGGAAGCGAAATCCGGCATTGTCCGCGCGGAACGATTCGGGGAACTCGGTTTCCGCTCGCAGGTCTGCGGCGCTCCGACGATCGACGTGGAAGCCTTCGTCGACCGGCGCGCGATGCGCTTTCACGGCGGCGGAACGGCCTGGGCGCATATCGCGATGGACCAAGCGATCCTGGATTCGGGCCTCACGCCGGAGGAAGTCTCCAACCCCCGCACCGGAATCTTGGTCGGCTCGGGCGGCCCATCCACGCGCGCGGTGGTCGAAGCCGCCGATATCACGCGGACCAAGGGTCCGAAGCGCGTCGGCCCGTTCGCGGTTCCCAAATGCATGTCGTCCGGCGTCTCCGCGACGCTTGCCACCTGGTTCAAGATCAAGGGCGCCAATTATTCGATCTCCTCGGCCTGCGCGACGTCGAACCATTGCATCGGCAACGCCTATGAAATGATTCAATATGGCAAGCAGGACATTATGTTCGCAGGCGGTTGCGAAGAGCTCGATTGGACCCTGTCCGTCCTGTTCGACGCGATGGGCGCGATGTCGTCGAACTACAACGAAACGCCCGCTGTCGCGTCGCGTGCTTTCGACAAAAACCGCGACGGCTTCGTCATCGCGGGCGGCGCGGGCATCGTGGTTCTCGAAGAATATGAGCATGCCAAGGCCCGCGGCGCCCATATTTACGGGGAAATCGCGGGCTATGGCCTGACGTCCGACGGGTTCGACATGGTCGCGCCCTCGGGCGAAGGCGCCGAGCGCTGCATGCGGATGGCCATCGAAGGGATCAAGGCCCCCATCGATTACATTAATCCGCACGCCACCGCGACGCCGGTCGGGGACGCCAAGGAAATCGTCGCGTTGCGCAACATATTCGGCGGCGGCGACAATTCCCCGGCGATTTCCGCGACGAAGTCGCTGACCGGCCATTCGCTCGGCGCGACCGGTGTGCAAGAGGCGATCTACTGTCTCTTGATGATGAACAACGGATTCATCTGCAAGAGCGCGCATATCGACGAGATCGATCCCGACTTCGCCGATATGAATATCGTGCGCGAACGCCGCGACAATCAAAACATCGGCGTCGCCTTGTCGAATTCCTTTGGCTTTGGCGGCACCAACGCCACGCTCGTTCTGAAGCATGTCGATGTCTGAAAGCGCTCCTCTGTCCGCCGCGGGGCTGATGCGCGGCAAACGCGGCCTGATCATGGGCGTCGCCAACGATCATTCGATCGCATGGGGCATTGCCGAGGCGCTGCATGCGGAAGGCGCGGAACTCGCTTTCACCTATCAAGGCGAAGCCTTGGGCAAGCGGGTGAAACCGTTGGCCGCCAAACTCGGCTCGTCCTTGGTATTGCCCTGTGACGTCGAGGATCTCGCGTCGGTCGATGCCGTTTTCGAGGCGCTGAAATCGAGCTGGGGCCAGCTCGATTTCGTCGTCCATTGCATCGCTTATTCCGCCAAGGGAGAGCTCAAGGGCCTTTACGCCGATACGACGCGCGAGAACTTCATCCGCACGATGGTGATCTCGGCCTTTTCCTTCACGGAGATCGCCAACCGCGCCGCCCCCATGATGAACGCGGGCGGAAGCCTGTTGACGCTCACCTTCGGCGGCGCCACCCGTGTGATGCCAAACTATAATGTGATGGGAGTCGCCAAGGCGGCGCTCGAAGCGAGCGTGCGCTATCTCGCCGCCGACTTCGGGCCTCGCGGAATCCGCGTCAATGCGATTTCAGCCGGCCCGGTCCGAACCTTGGCGGGCGCCGGGATCACGGACGCTCGTTACATGTTCAACTTCCAAAAGGCGCATGCGCCCCTGCGCCGGACGGTGACGATCGAAGACACCGGCGGCTCGGCTCTCTACCTGCTGTCGCACCTTTCGAGCGGCGTGACCGGCGAAATCCATTATGTCGATTCCGGCTATAATATCATTTCCATGCCGAATCCCGCCGATCTGAAGACAGCGGAATAAGCCGTATCGAAGCCGCCGCCATCGCGGCGATAGACTTCAAAGCTTCTTGAGCGCGAGGCTCCGGCCCTCGGTGGGATCCTTCAACCAGGTTCCGTCCGGCTGCAAATCCAGATGCGTCGTATGGCCGGCCTTGGCCGTGAGCACCAAGCGTCCGTTGACGATCTGCCAGGCCACGGGATCGAAGACGACGATCCCCTGGTCCCGGCACGCCGGCGCCAAGGCGGCGCGATCTCCACCGCGGACCTTGGTTTGATTGTCGAGCGTCAGCATGCAGCCGGTGTCGCGCGTCTTATCCCGCAAGATCGCGTAGCGACCCGCGAGTTCGGACGGGCGGACGGCGAGAACGGGCCGCCTCGGCTGTTCCGCTTGAGCAAGCTGCGCCGGCAACGGTGGTTTCGCGGTGAGGTCGATGATCGCCGGTTTGCCAGGCTGCGCGGTTTCAGCGGCGGGATCAATGCCAACCGCGCGGCGACCCGCTGAGCGAACCGAAGTCAGTTTGTAAGTCGCGCCATCTGGACCTGCCCCCGTAAACGCCTCGCCTTCGAGCGATAGGTCGAGGACGGAGTCGCCGTCCGGCGTGGTCAAGGCAAGATGCGTCGAATCGGTCATGCTCCAATGCCCCGCTTTGGCGAGGAGCGGCATGGCGTGCCGGCATGCCGGCGGAACGCCGACAATGAAATCCCCCTTGTCGGTTCGCTCCGCATTCAGGCTGATCCGGCATTGCCGCTGGCCCTGATCTCGCGTGACCGTCCAAACGCCTGCGATATCGGAGGATTCCAGCGCCATGGCGGTCCCGCTCACAAACAGCGTCGCCAGGGCGGCGAGCATGATCCCGGGCGCGCTTGCGACCCGCTCTGCCCGCTTGCCGGACGAATTAAACGGCTTCTTCGAAATCATCCGCATCGTTTTTGCTCCGGGACAGGCCCATGAGACCTGTTTGCCACGATTCGCCGGAATGAAGCTTACTACTGAGAAGAAACGCGCGGCCAAGGTGTTTCCGGCACCGGTGTCAAAACGCGCCTATGGTCAATCCAGGCTATCACATTATCGACGACAAGTTGGGCCATGGCGGTTCGCGTCGCGTGCGATGCCGAGCCAACGTGCGGCAAGAGGACCGTATTTTCGAGGGCGATCAGCGTGGCGGGGACATGGGGCTCGGTCTCGAAGACATCGAGACCCGCGCCAAGAATCACGCGATTCTGGAGAGCGG